>NZ_JBEYXJ010000065.1:0-47620 GCF_040645015.1 Streptomyces sp. NPDC046881
TTCTCAAGGAACGGTCGCTTCCTTTGTACTCACCCTCTCGGGCTTTCCTCCGGGCGCTTCCCTTCGGTCTTGCGTTTCCGACTCTATCAGATCTTCACTCGATCCGATTTCCTCGGTGCTTTCCAGGTTCCCGCTCTCGCGTTTCCCTTTCCGGCGGTTCCGACTCTATCAGATCCTTTCGGCGTCTGATCCCCGGTCAGCGGGGTTTGTCTTCCCGGCTGTTGGGCCGTTCCGACGAGTGAGACTTTAGCGGATTCCTGGCTCCCGAGCTAATCGGGGGCCGGCGTCCTTTCGAACGTGGATTCCTCATTTCGCAAATACGCACGCCAAAGCAGTCGGCGCCGGAGCGTCGAATGAGTGGGTGGTGCTTGCGGAATGGCTGTCCGGGGACCGACCGGAGTCGGCGCTCACGTCGGACAACTCGGAGAACACTACGGAGCGGCGCGGGGTGTGTCAACTCGCTCCCCAGGAGCACCCCGGAGGCGTACTGTGGAGGCCATGATGACGCGTACGTGTAGCCAGCTCTGGTGGGCCGCCTGACGGCGGCCGTACGCACGTATGCACTCAACGGCCGCCGCTTCGGCGGCCGTTCTCGTATCTCCCTCCGGGTCTCGGGGGCCGGCCGCAGGGGCGGCGGTCCCGACCAGAAGGTGGAGTGGAGATGACTCGGGTCTTCAGCGGGATTCAGCCGACCGGGCACCTGACCCTGGGCAACTACCTGGGAGCCATGCGGCGCTGGGCAGAGGTGGACCAGCACCGGGCCGACTCGCTGTTCTGCGTGGTGGACCTGCACGCGCTGACCATGGACCACGATCCCGCGCGGGTGCGCAGGCTCAGCCGGCAGACGACCACGCTGCTGCTGGCGGCGGGGCTCGACCCCGAGGTGTGCACCGTGTTCCTGCAGAGCCACGTCGACGAGCACACGCGGCTGTCGTACCTGCTGGAGTGCGTGGCGACCGACGGGGAGATGCGGCGGATGATCCAGTACAAGGAGAAGGCCGCGAAGGAACGGGACCGCGGCGGGAGCGTGCGGCTGTCGCTGCTGACGTATCCGGTCCTGATGGCGGCGGACATCCTGGCGTACGGCACGGACGAGGTGCCGGTGGGTGAGGACCAGTTGCAGCACGTGGAGCTGGCCCGGGATGTCGCGGCGCGGTTCAACCAGCGGTACGGGCACACGTTCGTGGTGCCGAGGACGACGCTGCCGCAGGTGGCGGCGCGGGTGATGAACCTGCAGGACCCGACGCGGAAGATGGGGAAGTCGGACGACTCGGGGGCGGGGGTCGTCTATCTGCTGGACGAGCCGGACGTGGTGCGCAAGAAGGTGCTGCGGGCGGTGACCGACAGCGGGCGGGAGGTCGTCTACGACCGGGCGGAGCGGCCGGGGGTCGCGAATCTGCTCGACATTCTCGCTGCGTGCACGGGCGGGAACCCTGAGTCACTGGCGGACGTTTACGACTCGTACGGCTCTTTGAAGAAGGACACCGCGGAGGCGGTGGTGGAGGTGCTGCGGCCGGTGCAGGCCAGGCACCGGGAGCTGTGCGCCGATCCGGTGTACGTGGAGGGGGTGCTGCGGGATGGTGCGGAGAAGGCTCGGGCGTTGGCCAGGCCGACGGTCGATACGGCTTACCGGGCGATCGGGCTGCTGCCGCCCGTGGCGGAGCCTTCGCTGAGCGCCGCGCGTTAGCCGGGCGGCGCTCGGGCGGGGCCGGCCGGGTCAGTCCTTCTTGCCGGAGGCGAGTTCGCGGCTGCGGTCGCGGGCGGCTTCGAGGGCGGCGATCAGGGCGGCTCGCACGCCGTGGTTCTCCAGTTCGCGGATGGCGTTGATCGTGGTGCCGGCCGGGGAGGTGACGTTCTCCCGGAGCTTGACCGGGTGTTCGCCGCTGTCACGGAGCATCACGGCGGCGCCGATCGCGGACTGGACGATGAGGTCGTGGGCCTTGTCGCGGGGCAGGCCGAGCAGGATGCCCGCGTCGGTCATGGCTTCGACCAGGTAGAAGAAGTACGCCGGGCCGGAGCCGGACAGTGCGGTGCAGGCGTCCTGCTGGCTCTCGGGGACGCGGAGGGTCTTGCCGACGCCGCCGAAGATCTCCTCGGCGTGGGCGAGGTGTTCCTCGGTGGCGTGGCTGCCGGCGGAGATGACCGACATGGCCTCGTCGACGAGGGCGGGCGTGTTGGTCATGACACGGACGACGGGGGTGCCCGCTGCCAGGCGCTCCTCGAAGAAGGAGGTGGGGATACCGGCGGCGCCGCTGATGATCAGCCGGTCGGCGGGGACGTGCGGGGCGAGTTCGTCCAGGAGGGTGCCCATGTCCTGCGGCTTGACCGTGAGGATCAGGGTGTCGGCGGTCTTGGCGGCCTCGGTGTTGCCGACCGGGGTGACTCCGTAGCGGGTGCGGAGTTCCTCGGCGCGTTCGGGGCGGCGGGCGGTGACCAGGAGGTCGGCGGGGGACCAGCCGGCCCGGATCATTCCGCTGAGCAGGGCTTCGCCGATCTTGCCGGTGCCGAGGACTGCGACTTTCTGGCTCATGCGGTTCAGTCTGGCACCGGGGTGGGGTGGCGCGGGTCCGCTGTCCGGTGGGCGGAACGGGGCCGGGGGCGGCCGGGGCGGGGTTGTGGCTAGGCCGTGCGCCGTCGGAGCGTCGCCGCTCCCAGGCCCAGGACGAGGACCGCGCAGCCGGCCACGATCAGGACGTCCCTGACGAAGGTCGCGGTGATGTCGCCGTGGTGCAGGACCTCGTTCATGCCGTCGACGGCGTACGACATCGGCAGGACGTCGGAGAGGGCCTCCAGCACGGGGTGCATGTCGGAGCGGGGGGTGAACAGGCCGCAGAGGAGGAGCTGGGGAAAGATCACCGCGGGCATGAACTGGACCGCCTGGAATTCGGAGGCCGCGAAGGCCGAGACGAAGAGGCCGAGGGCCGTGCCGAGCAGGGCGTCGAGGAGGGCGACGAGGAGGAGCAGCCAGGGGGAGCCGGTGACGTCGAGGCCGAGGAGCCAGACCGCGAGTCCGGTGGCGAGGGCGGACTGGACGATGGCGAGGGCGCCGAAGGCCAGGGCGTAGCCGGCGATGAGGTCGGCCTTGCCGAGAGGCATGGCGAGGAGGCGTTCGAGGGTGCCGGAGGTGCGTTCGCGCAGGGTGGCGATGGAGGTGACCAGGAACATCGTGATCAGCGGGAAGACGCCGAGCAGCGAGGCGCCGATGGTGTCGAAGGTGCGGGGGCTCGCGTCGAAGACGTAGCGCAGCAGGATCAGCATCAGGCACGGGATGAGGATCATCAGCGCGATGGTGCGCGGGTCGTGGCGGAGCTGGCGCAGCACCCGGGCCGCGGTGGCGGTGGTGCGGGAGGCGTTGAGCGCGCCGGGGGCGGTGGCGGGGGCCGCCGGGGTCGTCGTACTCATCGGGTGCTCTCCTTCGTGCGGCCCGCGGCGGCCTCGTCGACCAGGTGGAGGAAGGCGGCCTCGATGGTGTCGGTGCCGGTGCGGGTGCGCAGGGCGTCCGGGGTGTCGTCGGCGAGGACCTCGCCCTCGCGCATGAGGAGGAGGCGGTGGCAGCGCTCGGCCTCGTCCATGACGTGGGAGGAGACGAGGAGGGTGGTGCCTCGGGTGGTGGCGAGGTCGTGGAAGAGGTTCCACAGGTCTCGGCGCAGGACGGGGTCGAGGCCGACGGTCGGCTCGTCGAGGACGAGGAGTTCGGGGGTGCCGAGGAGGGCGACGGCCAGGGAGACGCGGCCGCGCTGGCCGCCGGAGAGGTTGCCGGCCAGGGCGTCGGCGTGGCGGGTGAGGTCGACGTCGGCGATGGCCCGGGTGACGTGCTGGTGGCGGCGTTCGGCGGCGGCTCGGCCGGGGTCGAGGATCGCGGCGAAGTAGTCGAGGTTCTGCCGGACGGTGAGGTCGTCGTAGACGGAGGGGGCCTGGGTGACGTAGCCGACGCGGCTGCGCAGGGTGGGGTGGCCGGCCGGGTGGCCGAGGACGTTCAGGGTGCCGGTGACCTTGGCCTGGGTGCCGACGATCGAGCGCATGAGGGTGGATTTGCCGCAGCCGGAGGGGCCGAGCAGGCCGGTGATCTGGCCGCGGGGGACGGTGAAGCGGAGGTGGTGCAGGACCGTGCGGGGGCCGCGGACGACGGTGACGTCGTCGGCGTGGACGGCGGGGGTCGGTGACTGGGGTGGTGGGTCCGTCGCATAATTCATCATGCGATGAATAATTGGGTTGGAAAGGTCACGGCGTCAAGGGGGTGGGCGGGTGAGGAGTCGTCTCAGGGGGTGCGCGCGACCAGGAGCAGGACGTCGTACGTCTCCTCGACCGTGCCGTCCGGGAAGACCTCCAGGAGGTGGGCGCGCTCCTCCTCCAGGAAGGCGGCCGTGCGTTCCGCGGGGGTGACGAGGAACGCCGAGTGGCTGCCGATGTTGGCGAGGTGGGTGTCGATCGGGACGCGGCGGCTCCAGCGGACCGTGCGGCGGGCGAAGTCCAGGCGCCCGCTGGGGTCGGCCTGCTGGTCGGGCCGGCCGGGCCTGCTCGCCTCGGCGGCGGCGTCCGCGCCGAGGAAACGGGCGACGCGCCGGCCTGCCTCGGCGATCCACCGGACGTCCCTGGGGGTGGTGTTCCACCACAGGGCCAGCGCACCGCCCGGGCGCAGCACGCGCAGCGCCTCCGGCACCGAGCGGGCCGGGTCGGTCCAGTGCCAGGCCTGGGCGCAGGTGACGAGGTCGGCGTGGGCGTCGGCGACGGGCAGGGCGTTGCCGTCGCCGCGGACGAGGGGGACGCGGGGCAGCGCGCGGCGGAACTCGGCGGCCATGCCCGCGCCGGGTTCCACGGCGAGGACGTCGGCGCTGCGGGCGTGCAGGAGGGCGGTGGCGATACCGGTACCGGCGCCGACGTCCACGGTCCGGGCGCCGGACAGGGGGCGGCCCGTCAGTTCCTCGACGGCGTCGAAGAGGGCGGGTGGATAGGAGGGGCGGTTCGCGGCGTACTGGGCGGCGGCGGAGTCGAACGACCCGGCTCGGGCGGCGTGGAGGGCGCGCGGGTCGGCGGGTGACGGCTGGCTGGCGGTCATGGGGTCCTGTCTACGGCACCGCCACCCGCCTGTCGTACCCGTTTCCGGCCTGCTACCGGCGGCGCTTCTTCCGGGACGGGTTGCCGGTGCGGCGGGTGGTGCGGCGTTCGTGGGCCTCGCGGGCCTTCTCGTACTCCTCGCGGTGCAGCTTCTCGCCGGGCGCCTCGGTGAGGGAGCGGAAGAAGTAGGCGAGGAGGGAGCCGACGAAGCCGATGGCGAGCAGACCGCGCAGGCTGGCCTGGCGCTGCGGGTCGTGGCGCTTGCCGAAGCCCTCCCAGGTGTTGCGGAAGGCGAGCGCGCTGCAGATCGCGAACATGGCGACGACCAGCACGGTCACGAAGGAGCCGGTCTCGGCGATCCGGATGCCCTGGTAGGCGAAGCGCAGCACCAGGCAGGAGACGGCGGCAGCGGCGAGGGAGCCGACGGCGACGCCGGCGCGGCGGGCCGCGTAGCCGTTGTCGTGGTGCACCCAGGACGTGCCGAAGAAGCGCAGGGGTTCGGGGCGGGGGCCGCCGCCCTGGGCCACGCCGTCGCCCTGGCCCGCGCGGCCGGCGGAGTCCGCCGTGGTGTCCGGGGTGCCGGTTTCGTCGCTCACGGGACGATTATGGCTCCGGCGGTCGGTGGGCCCCCGGGCGGGGCGGGCCCCGGCCGAGGCGGGTCCCGGCCGGAGCGGGCCACACATCAGGCCGGACCCCGACCGGAACGAGTCCCGACCGGAGCGGGCCACACATCAGGCCGGACCCCGACCGGAACGAGTCCCGACCGGAACGAGTCCCGACCGGAGCGGGTCCCGACCGGGCCGGACCCCGACCGGCACGCTCACCGACCGGCGCGCTCACCGGCCGACACGAGCCCCGGACTGCGCGCTCACCGGCCGGCACGAGCCCCGGACTGCACGAGCCCCGGACTGCACGAGCCCCGTCCGGCACAAGCCCCGGCCGCCCTGCTCGCCCTCGGGACGGACCCCCACGCAGCCGAAACGGCCCGTCCCGGCGGGGTGACTCCCCGGCGGGGCGGGCCGTCAGGTCGGGTTCAGCCGCAGCGGGAGGCGACGTAGCCGTCGCTGCCCGTGTTGATGTAGGCGTCGGAGACGTACTCGCCGCTGTCGATGAGGTCCCAGATGTTGGTCGTGCCGTAGGTGCCCGACACGGTCGTACCGGGCGTCTGGCAGTAGATCGGCACCCGGACGCCCTCCGGCAGGACGCGGACCAGGTTGTACTGGGTGCCCGGGCCGCTGCGGACGTTCAGCCGGACGCCGGGGGCGACGGCGTAGGTGCGGACGGCTGCCGCCGCCTGTACCGCCGTGCCCTCGCCGATGCCCTCGGTCTCCTGTACGCGGTCGACTGACATGAGTGGTCCTCCCCCGTGTGTCACTGACATTCAGCGCGCGACGCGTGTGCGCGACGCGCACGCAGACGCTAGCAAGCCGCCTCTGTCCCGTACGAGTCATCGACTAGGCTCCGTGCGTCGCGCGCGCGGACGAAGAGCACGGGGGTGGTCCATGTCGCCACAGCGCAACGGTGGAGCGGGCGCGGAAGCGGAACTTCCCGAATACGCCGGTCACTACCGGCTGGAGTCCTGTCTGGGGTCCGGTGGCATGGGGGTCGTCCACCTCGCCCGGAGCACCTCGGGGATGCGCCTCGCGGTGAAGGTCGTACACGCCGAATTCGCCCGGGATCCCGAGTTCAGGGGCCGCTTCCGGCAGGAGGTGGCCGCCGCGCGCAGGGTCAGCGGTGCCTTCACGGCGCCCGTCGTGGATGCCGACCCGGAGGCCGAACGGCCCTGGATGGCCACCTTGTTCATTCCCGGTCCGACCCTCTCCGACCAGGTGAAGCGGAAGGGCCCCATGGCGCCCGAGCAGCTGCGCCGGCTGATGGCGGGGCTCGCCGAGGCGCTGCGGGACATCCACCGCGTCGGGGTCGTGCACCGGGATCTGAAGCCCAGCAACGTGCTGCTCGCCGAGGACGGTCCGAAGGTCATCGACTTCGGCATCTCCCGGCCGAAGGACAGCGAACTGCGCACAGAGACGGGGAAGTTGATCGGCACACCGCCGTTCATGGCGCCCGAGCAGTTCCGGCGCCCCCGTGAGGTGGGTCCGGCCGCCGACATCTTCGCGCTCGGCTCGGTCATGGTGCACGCCTCCACCGGGCGCGGGCCGTTCGACTCCGACAGCCCGTACGTCGTCGCCTACCAGGTGGTCCATGACGAGCCCGATCTGACGGGCGTACCGGAGGGTCTCGCGCCGCTGGTGCTGCGGTGCCTGGCCAAGGAGCCGGCGGACCGGCCCACACCGGACGAGCTGATGCGGGAACTGCGCTCGGTGGCGGCCTCGTACGACACCCAGGCGTTCATACCGGCGCAGCGGACGGGTGAGGACGGGTCCGCACCGGAGTCCGCGCCCGGACCCGCACCGGAAGCCGCGCCGGAGTCCCGGTCCGCGGGCACCTCGCGCCCCCGGCCCGCCGGGCGGCGCCTCGGCCGCGGACGGGTGGCGGCGCTGGCGGCCGGAGGCCTCGGGCTCGCGCTGGCCGGCGCGCTCACCGCGGTGTGGGGGCCGAGCGGAAACGATCAGGCACCCGAGGGCGGGGGCGCGCCGACCCTGACGGCGGCTTCCGGCAGCACGTGGACGGCCCGGCCGGCGGTCGGCGGCGCGGGCATGGCGCACTGCGCGTACGGGGCGGGAAAGGTGCTCTGCGCGCGCCCCGGTGTCGTCTTCGCGCTCTCGCCGGACGACGGCGGGCTGCTGTGGCGGCGCTCGGTCGCCACCCCGTCCACGAGCGGGCCGCCGGCGGTCTCCGGCGGGCTGGTGCAGCCGTACACGGACGGCGGTTCACGGCTCGCGGGGCTCGACCCGGCGACCGGCAGGCAGGTGTGGCAGCGCCGGCTGCCCACGGGGACGACGGTGCGGTACGCCGGCGGTACGGCCCTGCTCGCGGGTGCCGACGGCACGCTCACCGGGGTGGACGGCGCGACCGGCGCCACGCGCTGGCGCAGTGCCGTGCCCGGGCGGGGCGTGCCCGCCTTCGTGGCGTTCCCCGGCGAGTCGGCGGCCTGGGCGACGCGCACGTCCGCCGACGGGACCAGCACCCAGGTGACCTCCGTGGACCCGCAAACCGGCCGGGTGCGGGGGGACGTACGGCTGCGGGGCTGGCTCAAGCCGTTCGCCGCACGGGACGGTTCGGTGTTCTTCCTGGCGGTGGACAGCGCGTACGGCGCCAAGGAGATCGTCCGCTACACCCCCGCGACGGGCGCGACCCGGCGCGTCGCGCTGCCCGCCGTGCTCGACGGCGCGCACGCCACCGTGCACGGGGACGTCGTCTACGTGCTGGCCACCGGCGGCTCCCTGGACGCCGTGGACGTGGCGTCGGGCAGGCACCTGTGGCGCCTGGAGACGTCGGTGAGCCGCGGTTCGGCGCCCGTCGTGCGGGGCGGCCGGGTGTACGTCACCGCGAGCGACGGCCGGCTGCTCGCTGTGGACGCCCGGAGGGGCCGGCTCGTCGGGCAGACACCGGCGCGGCTGGGCGCGAACTCCGCCCGGGTCATGAGCACCCCGCCCGCCCCGGTGCCGGTCGGCGACCGCGTCCTGGCCGCCGCGCCCGACGGCACGGTCTTCGCCGTGGACGGCCTGAAGCCGTCGGGCTGGGGCGCTTCCCGGTGACAGGACGCAGGGGCCGCCCCCGTCACAAGGCGACCCCTGCTGCGACCGGTCAGCCCAGCCGGGACACGTCGCGCACCGCGCCCCTGTCGGCGCTCGTCGCCATCGCCGCGTAGGCGCGCAGGGCGGCGGAGACCTTGCGGTCGCGGTTCTTCGGGGCGTACACGCCGTTCAGGGCCTGGGCGCGGCGGGCCAGTTCGGCCTCGTCGACCAGCAGCTCGATGGTGCGGCCCGGGATGTCGATGCGGATGCGGTCGCCGTCCTGGACCAGGGCGATGGTGCCGCCGGAGGCCGCCTCGGGGGAGGCGTGGCCGATGGACAGGCCCGAGGTGCCGCCGGAGAAGCGGCCGTCGGTGATCAGGGCGCAGGACTTGCCGAGGCCGCGGCCCTTCAGGTACGAGGTCGGGTACAGCATCTCCTGCATGCCGGGGCCGCCCTTGGGGCCCTCGTAGCGGATGACGACGACGTCGCCGTCCTTGACCTCCTGGGTGAGGATCCGCTGGACGGCCTCCTCCTGGGACTCGCAGACGACCGCCGGACCCTCGAAGGTCCAGATCGACTCGTCGACGCCGGCCGTCTTGACCACGCAGCCGTCGACGGCGAGGTTGCCGCGCAGGACCGCCAGGCCGCCGTCCTTGGAGTACGCGTGCTCGGCGGAGCGGATGCAGCCGTTCTCGGCGTCGTCGTCCAGGGACTCCCAGCGCTCGGACTGGGAGAAGGCCTCGGCGGAGCGGACGCAGCCGGGGGCCGCGTGCCACAGCTCGACCGCCTCCGGGGACGGGGAGCCGCCGCGCACGTCCCAGGTCTTCAGCCAGTCGGAGAGGGAGGGGCTGTGCACGGCGTGCACGTCCTCGTTGAGCAGGCCGGCGCGGTGCAGTTCGCCGAGGAGGGCGGGGATGCCGCCGGCGCGGTGCACGTCCTCCATGTAGTACGTGCGGTTCTTGGCGACGTTGGGCGCCACCTTCGCCAGGCAGGGCACGCGGCGGGAGACGGCGTCGATCTCGTCCAGGCCGAACGGGACGCCGGCCTCCTGGGCGGCGGCCAGCAGGTGCAGGATCGTGTTGGTGGAGCCGCCCATCGCGATGTCCAGGGCCATGGCGTTCTCGAAGGCCTGGAAGGTGGCGATGTTGCGGGGCAGGACGGTGTCGTCGTCCTGCTCGTAGTAGCGGCGGGTGAGGTCCATGACCGTGCGCGCCGCGTTCTCGTACAGGGCGCGGCGGGCGGTGTGGGTGGCGAGGACCGAGCCGTTGCCGGGCAGGGACAGGCCGATGGCCTCGGTCAGGCAGTTCATCGAGTTGGCGGTGAACATGCCGGAACAGCTGCCGCAGGTCGGGCAGGCGTTCTCCTCGATCCGGAGGATGTCCTCGTCGGAGATCTTGTCGTTGACGGCGTCGGAGATCGCGTCGACCAGGTCGAGGGTGCGGACCGTGCCGTCCACGAGGGTGGCGCGGCCGGACTCCATGGGGCCGCCGGAGACGAACACCGTCGGGATGTTCAGGCGCAGGGCCGCCATGAGCATGCCCGGGGTGATCTTGTCGCAGTTGGAGATGCAGACCAGGGCGTCGGCGCAGTGCGCCTCGACCATGTACTCGACCGAGTCCGCGATCAGGTCGCGGGAGGGCAGGGAGTACAGCATGCCGCCGTGTCCCATGGCGATGCCGTCGTCGACGGCGATCGTGTTGAACTCGCGCGGGATGCCGCCCGCCTCCCTGATCGCCTCGCTGACGATCCGGCCGACCGGCTGGAGGTGGGTGTGGCCCGGCACGAACTCGGTGAAGGAGTTCGCGACCGCGATGATCGGCTTCCGGCCGATGTCCGCACCGGGTACACCGGAGGCGCGCATAAGGGCGCGGGCGCCCGCCATGTTGCGGCCGTGGGTGACTGTGCGGGACCTCAGCTCGGGCATCGTCGCTCGCTCCTTCAGACGGATGTGGCTGCTATCGAGCGTACGCCGGTCATCCAGTGGGCGGGACAAGGTGTCCGAATTGCGGGACGCCCGTTTCACGGAGCCGTCAGGTGCCCCTGTACGACGGGGGCCACCCGGGCGATGATCTGCTCCAGGTCCGCCGACGCCAGCGGCTCCACCTTGATCACGTACCGCAGCATGGCGCACCCCACGAGCTGGGCGGCCGCCAGCTCGGCCCGCAGCTCGGCGTCCGGCAGGTCCAGCTGGGCGGCGATGCGGCGCAGCAGCTGGGCGGCGACCAGGCGGCGGAAGACGGCGGCGGCCGTGTCGTTGTTGACGGCCGAGCGCACGATCGCCAGCAGCGGGGTACGGGTCGTGGGGTTCTCCCAGATGCCGAAGATGAACCGGGTCAGCCGCTCGCCGACGCCGTCCAGGGGGCCCTCGGCGGCCGCGTCCGGCGCGTTCAGCGCGGGCGCGAAGGCGACCTCGATGGCCGCCTCGAAGACCTGTTCCTTGGTGCCGAAGTAGTGGTGGACGAGCGCGGAGTCCACACCGGCCGCCTTGGCGATGCCGCGTACGGACGTCTTCTCGTACCCGCGTGCGGAGAACTCCTCGCGGGCGGCGGTGAGGATGCGGTCCCGGGTGCCGGCGGACTCGGTGCGCGGGGGGCGGCCGCGGCGGCGGGCGGGGGGCTCGGGCGAGGGGTCGTTCGCCGGCGGGGTGCCGGTCACCGGCGGGACACCCGCACGGCCGCCGCGGTCAGGTGCTTGCGCGTGAACTCCAGGGCCTCGGCGAGGTCGGCCTCGCGCTCGGCGCCGGACATCGCCCGCCGGGTGTTGACCTCGATCACGACATGGCCGTCGAAGCCGGTGTGCACCAGGCGCTCCAGCAGCTCGGCGCAGGGCTGGGTGCCGCGGCCGGGGACCAGGTGCTCGTCCTTGGCCGAGCCCCGGCCGTCGGCGAGGTGGACGTGCCCGAGCCGGTCCCCCATGCGGTCGACCATGTCCAGGGCGTCGCTGCGGGCCGTCGCCGTGTGGCTGAGGTCGATCGTGAAGTGCCGGTAGTCGTCGCGGGTGACGTCCCAGTCGGGGGCGTAGGCGAGCATCTCGCGGTCGCGGTAGCGCCAGGGGTACATGTTCTCGACGGCGAACCGGACGTCCGTCTCGTTCGCCATCCGCCAGATCCCGTCGACGAAGTCCCGGGCGTACTGCCGCTGCCAGCGGAACGGCGGGTGGACGACGACGGTGGAGGCGCCCAGCTTCTCGGCCGCCGCCCGGGCGCGCTGGAGCTTCACCCAGGGGTCGGTGGACCAGACGCGCTGGGTGATCAGCAGGCAGGGGGCGTGGACGGCCAGGATCGGGACGCCGTGGTAGTCCGACAGGCGGCGCAGCGCCTCGATGTCCTGGCTGACCGGGTCGGTCCAGACCATGACCTCGACGCCGTCGTAACCGAGGCGCGCGGCGATCTCGAAGGCCGTCGCCGTCGACTCCGGGTAGACGGAGGCGGTCGACAGCGCGATACGCACGTCCGTTGGTTCAGCCACGTCCGTCACCATACGGCGTTGAGCGGTGAGGGTGTTGGGTGCCTATTCGCCGTTGTGAGGTTTGCCATGCGGGCGGGCGCGGGTGCGTGGTGGTCGATCGCGCCGTTCCCCGCGCCCCTTTCGGGGCGCTAATCGCTTCCCATGTGATCCAGCCGCCGCAGGATCACGCCCTCCCTCAGGGCCCAGGGGCATATCTCCAGGCTTTCCACACCGAACAGGTCCATCGCGCCCTCGGCCACCAGGGCGCCGGCGAGGAGCTGGGCGGCCCTGCCGTCCGAGACGCCGGGGAGTTCGGCACGCTGGTCGGTCGTCATGCCGGCCAGGCGCGGGACCCAGGCCTCCAGGGACTCGCGCTTGAGTTCGCGCTGGACGTAGAGGCCCTCGGCGCTGCGGGCGGCGCCGGCGATGCGGGCGAGCTGCTTGAAGGTCTTGGAGGTGGCGACCACGTGGTCGGGGGCGCCGATGCGGCTGAACTCGCCGACCGTGCGGGCGATCTCCGTGCGGACGTGCCGGCGCAGGGCGCGGACGTCCTCCGGGGCAGGCGGGTCGCCGGGCAGCCAGCCGGCGGTGAGGCGGCCGGCGCCGAGCGGCAGGGAGACCGCCGCGTCCGGTTCCTCGTCCATGCCGTAGGCGATCTCCAGGGAGCCGCCGCCGATGTCCAGGACCAGCAGCTTTCCGGCGGACCAGCCGAACCAGCGGCGGACGGCGAGGAAGGTGAGCCGGGCCTCCTCCTCGCCGGCGAGCACCTGGAGCCGTACGCCGGTCTCCTCGGCCACGCGCGCGAGGACGTCGTCGGCGTTGGTGGCCTCGCGGACGGCGGAGGTCGCGAACGGCAGCAGGTCCTCGACGCCCTTGTCCTCGGCGGCCTGGAGGGCGTCCTGTACGACGGCGATCAGCTTGTCGATGCCTTCGTCGCCGATGGCACCGCTGTCGTCGAGCAGCTGGGCGAGCCGAAGTTCGACCTTGTGCGAATGCGCGGGCAGCGGGCGCGCGCCGGGGTGGGCGTCCACCACCAGCAGATGCACCGTGTTCGAACCCACGTCCAGGACACCGAGTCTCATGTACGGAACGCTACTGCCAGAACGTCCGTGCTCGGTCCCCGGAGCGGCGCCGGGCCACTTACCCTGGACAGGTGCCAAAGACGAAAAAGGCGAAGGACGGCAAGTCCGACAAGGCGGGCAAAGCTCATAAGGCCGCCAAAGCCCCCAAGGAGGCGAAGATGAGCGACGAGAAGGGGCTCGACTTCGCCCGCGCCTGGGTGGAGTTTCCCGATCCGGCGGACGACGAGCAGGTGTTCCGCTGCGATCTGACATGGCTGACCTCTCGCTGGAACTGCATCTTCGGCAGTGGCTGCCAGGGCATTCAGGCGGGGCGCGCGGACGACGGGTGCTGCACGCTGGGGGCGCACTTCTCCGACGAGGACGACGAGAAGCGGGTCGCCGAGCACGTGGCCCGGCTCACGCCGGAGATCTGGCAGCACCACGGCGAGGGCACGCGCAACGGGTGGGTCTCCGAGGACGGGGACGGCTCCCGGCAGACGCGGCCCTTCCAGGGGTCCTGCATCTTCCAGAACCGGCCGGGGTTCGCCGGCGGGGCGGGCTGCTCGCTGCACATCCTGGCGCTGAAGGAGGGGCGGGAGCCGCTGGAGACCAAGCCGGACGTGTGCTGGCAACTGCCGATCCGGCGGACGTACGACTGGATCGACCGGCCCGACGACACCCGCGTACTGCAGGTGTCCATCGGGGAGTACGACCGCCGGGGCTGGGGACCGGGCGGCCACGACCTGCACTGGTGGTGCACGTCGGCGACGTCGGCACACGGCGCGGGTGAGCCGGTGTACGTCTCCTACCGGGCCGAGCTGACGGAACTGATGGGCAAGGCCGGCTACGACCGCCTGGTCGAGCTCTGCGAACAGCGCCTGGCGTCCCAGCTCCCCCTCGTCGCCCCGCACCCGGCCGACCCCGCACCCTGACCAGCCCCCGGCCGCCCCGCGCTCCCTGGTGAGCAGGGCCTACGTGTCCGACGGGCTCGGGGTGTCGGTGGCGGTCGGGGTCGGGGTGGGGGACTCGGAGTCCGTGGGGGACGGGGTGCTCGGGAGCGCAGTGGGCTCCGTGGGCGGCGGGGACTGGGTCGTCGGGGGGTCCGTGGGGGGTGTGCTCGGCGGGGCCGACGGGGGTGGGGAGGTCGGTCGGGAGGTGGGGCGGGCGGGGGCCGTGCCGTAGCCGTCGATGCTGACCACCGCGCCCGCCGGGGCCACCGCCACCCGTGCGTGCCAGTGGCCGGACGGCTCGCGCAGATGGTCGACGTACACCTTGACCGTCAACGTCTGCCCGGGCTGGAGGGTTCCCGAGGACTGGCTGAAGTACAGCCAGGCGGCCGGTGTGGACGCCGACCAGCGGACCTCGGCCGCCCCGGACGCCGTGAGGGTGATCAGCGTGGTGTCGCCGTCGCTGCCGGCGCCGACGGCCAGCTGCCCGGCCCCCTGCCCGCCCCTCCCGCCGACGCTGACGACCTCCACCGAGACGTCCGCCTTGCCGTCCTTGCCGATCCGGGCGCCCGGCTTCACGCTGGCGTTCCCCGCGTTCTCGTAGCCCCCGGCCGTATCGCCGCCCAGCGCGTCGGGTCCCTGCGCCTCGCGCGCGGTCGCGGCGTGGCCGTCGTCCCCGGCCGGCCCGCCCCGGTAGGCGGCCCACAGCGCGAGCACCGGCGCGGCGACCACCGTGGCGACCACCGTGGTCGTGACGGCCCGCGCGCGGATCCGGTCGCGGCGGGCCGCGCGGTCCTTAGGGTCCATCGGGAAGCCGCGCCGGTCGAAGCGGGGCACGGCCACGCCCCGCGCGCGCGGGTGGTGGGCCAGGGCCATGTGCAGCTCCGCGCGCGGGGCCTCCAGGACGGGCAGCTCGGCGGGGGTGACCGTGGCGCCGGGCCAGTGCCCGGAGACGGCGCGCTCGGCGGTGCGCCGGCAGCGCGGGCAGTCGTCGACGTGCCGGACCAGCTCGCGGCGCAGGGCCGTGCTGAGGACCAGCCGGCTGTCGCCGGTGAGGTGGGCCACGCTCGGACAGCCGCCGGTGTGGACCACGGCGAGGGCCGCGCGGGTGCGTTCCACCTCGCAGGCGGCGGAGGCGAGCAGCTCGCGCGCGGCGGCGGGTTCCATACCGAGGACGGCGGCGACCTCGTGGGCGGCGAGGTGGTGCCGTACGGCGAGCTCCAGCGCCTCGCGCTGCTCGGGCGTCGTACCGGCGGCCTCCGGCCAGGCCAGCAGGGCGAGTTCGCGGCGCCGCTCCTCCTGGACGTCCGGCGCGACGGGCGGGTCCGGGACCGCCTTCCCGGCCGCGCCGCGGCCCGCCGCGTGCGTGGCCTGACGTTTCTGCTTGGCCTCGGCCAGTTTCCGCAGACAGGCCCAGCGGGCCAGCGCGTACAGCCAGGCCCTGCGGTCCGCGGCGGCCACCGGGACCCGGTGGGCACGCCGCTCGGCCAGGGCGAGGACGTCACCGAGCGCGGCGGTGGCCGTGTCGTGGTCGCACAGGACCGACAGGCAGTAGGTGAACAGGCCGTCCAGGTACGCCTCGTAGCGCGCCGGCGTGCGCTGGGCGACGGTGCGCGCGGCGGCACGGTCGCGTGCCTCCCGCTCCGCGCGCCGCGCTTCCCGCGCTTCACGTGTCTCACGGGCCTCGCGGTGCGCCCGGTGCGCGCCGGCCGTGCGGGTCGTGGTCTCCGGACTGCTGCTCATCACCCGTGCGACCGTAGGCGGCTGCGGAGTGCCCGTTCTGGAACCTTGAGCACTTTTAATCCATACGGGTGAAACGATCCCTCATAAGGGGACAGGAACCCTTTATTCCGCGGCTGGATGCCGGTGCGCGCCGGCCGATTACGGATCACTCGTCCGTGCTCCCCGGCCCCGCGCACCCGGCTCCCGGCCGCGTTGTCGGTGCCGCGGGCTACGGTTTCCGCATGGCTGCCCGTACGAAGACCACCAAGGACCGCCCGTCCTACCGCTGCACCGAGTGCGGCTGGCAGACGGCCAAGTGGCTCGGCCGCTGCCCGGAGTGCCAGGCCTGGGGCACGATCGAGGAGTACGGCGCGCCCGCGGTCCGTACGACGGCTCCGGGCCGCGTCTCCGCCTCCGCGCTGCCCATCGGGCAGGTCGACGGCCGGCAGGCCACCGCCCGCACGACCGGCGTGCCCGAGCTGGACCGGGTGCTCGGCGGCGGCCTCGTACCGGGCGCGGTCGTCCTGCTCGCGGGCGAGCCGGGCGTCGGCAAGTCCACCCTGCTGCTGGACGTGGCGGCCAAGTCGGCCAGTGCCGAACACCGCACCCTCTATGTGACCGGTGAGGAGTCGGCGAGCCAGGTGCGGCTGCGCGCCGACCGCATCGGCGCCCTCGACGACCACCTGTACCTGGCCGCCGAGACCGACCTGTCCGCGGTCCTGGGCCACCTGGACGAGGTGAAGCCGTCCCTGCTGATCCTGGACTCGGTGCAGACGGTCGCCTCCCCGGAGATCGAGGGCGCGCCCGGCGGCATGGCCCAGGTGCGGGAGGTGGCGGGCGCTTTGATCCGGGCCTCGAAGGAGCGCGGCATGTCCACCCTCCTGGTGGGCCACGTCACCAAGGACGGCGCGATCGCCGGTCCCCGCCTCCTGGAGCACCTGGTCGACGTCGTCCTGCACTTCGAGGGCGACCGGCACGCGCGCCTGCGCCTGGTGCGCGGCGTGAAGAACCGCTACGGGGCGACGGACGAGGTCGGCTGCTTCGAGCTGCACGACGAGGGCATCACGGGCCTCGCCGACCCCAGCGGCCTGTTCCTGACCCGGCGCGCCGAGCCGGTCCCGGGCACGTGCCTGACCGTCACCCTGGAGGGCCGCCGTCCGCTGGTGGCCGAGGTGCAGGCGCTGACCGTCGACTCCCAGATCCCCTCCCCGCGCCGGACCACGTCCGGTCTGGAGACCTCCCGCGTCTCGATGATGCTGGCCGTCCTGGAGCAGCGCGGCAGGATCAGCGCGCTCGGCAAACGGGACATCTACTCGGCGACGGTCGGCGGCGTGAAGCTGTCGGAGCCGGCCGCCGACCTCGCCATCGCGCTCGCGCTCGCCTCCGCCGCCAGCGACACCCCGCTGCCGAAGAACCTGGTGGCGATCGGCGAGGTGGGGCTCGCGGGCGAGGTCAGACGGGTCACGGGCGTGCAGCGCAGGCTGGCCGAGGCGCACCGGCTGGGCTTCACACACGCGCTCGTGCCGACCGATCCGGGGAAGGTGCCGGCCGGCATGAAGGTCCTGGAAGTCGCCGACATGGGGGACGCGCTCCGGGTCCTGCCGCGCGCCCGTCGCCGAGAGGCCCCACGGGAGGCGGAGGAGCGCCGGTAGACTTTGCCCTGGTCTCGCCCGTCCGTACGAACCGAGTGCGGGGACGGGGGCGCGTCAGAACCTGCGACCGGAGGAGTGCAGTGGCAGCCAACGACCGGGCAGCAGCTCCCGGAAAGTCCGGAGGGAGTGCCGGTTCCGATGGCCTGATGCGCGCCTCGCTGAGCGCCGTGGCACCTGGTACGGCCCTGCGCGACGGCCTGGAGCGGGTCCTGCGCGGCAACACCGGCGGGCTCATCGTGCTCGGCTCCGACAAGACGGTCGAGGCGATGTGCACGGGCGGTTTCGTGCTGGACGTGGAGTTCACCGCCACCCGGCTGCGGGAGCTGTGCAAGCTGGACGGCGGCATCGTGCTGTCGTCGGACCTGTCGAAGATCCTGCGCGCGGGTGTGCAGCTGGTGCCGGACCCGACGATCCCCACGGAGGAGACGGGCACGCGGCACCGCACGGCGGACCGGGTCTCGAAGCAGGTCGGCTTCCCGGTCGTCTCGGTCTCCCAGTCGATGCGGCTGATCGCCCTGTACGTCGACGGTCAGCGCCGCGTCCTGGAGGACTCGGCGGCGATCCTCTCCCGCGCGAACCAGGCGCTGGCCACCCTGGAGCGGTACAAGCTCCGGCTGGACGAGGTCGCGGGCACGCTGTCGGCACTGGAGATCGAGGACCTGGTGACGGTCCGGGACGTGTCGGCGGTCGCCCAGCGGCTGGAGATGGTCCGCCGCATCGCCACCGAAATCGCCGAGTACGTGGTCGAACTGGGCACGGACGGCCGGCTTCTCGCCCTCCAGCTGGAGGAGTTGATCGCCGGCGTCGAGCCCGACCGCGAGCTGGTCGTCCGGGACTACGTTCCGGAGCCGACGGCCAAGCGGTCCCGCACGGTCGACGAGGCGCTGGCCGAGCTGGACGCGCTGACCCACGCGGAGCTCCTCGAACTCGGCACGGTGGCGCGGGCGCTGGGCTACACCGGGTCCCCCGAGACCCTCGACTCGGCCGTGTCCCCGCGGGGCTTCCGGCTGCTGGCCAAGGTGCCGCGCCTGCCGGGTGCCATCATCGACCGGCTGGTGGAGCACTTCGGGGGCCTGCAGAAGCTGCTCGCCGCGAGCGTCGACGACCTGCAGACCGTGGACGGGGTCGGCGAGGCCCGGGCGCGGAGCGTGCGGGAGGGACTGTCCCGGCTGGCCGAGTCCTCGATCCTCGAGCGCTACGTCTGAGGTTCGCCGGGCGCCTTGGCGCTCGGTCCCGATGCGGTAGGGCGGCCGCGGGTGCGTCGTGGTTTCTCGCGCAGTTCCCCGCGCCGCCCCGGCCTCAGTCGGCCGACAGCACGAACGAGGCCTGCGCCTTGCTGAATCCCGGGGTCTTGGCCTCCAGCAGGTACGTGCCCGGCTTCGCCGAACCCCCGGAGGGCGTCGCGCAGTGGGCCGCGCTCGGCTTGCGGTCCCACTTCACGGTGTACGCGATGCTCTGGCCGGCCGGGACCCGGAACACCAGGCTCCCCGCACCCCGGGGGCAGTCGGCCGAGGACCAGAACGTGTCGTCGCCGTCCGCCGGCGTGATGGTCAACACCGCGTTCTTCGGGCCGAGATCGACCTTGCAGTCGGCCGACGAGGCGTTCTTCGCGGTGAGTTCGAAGGTCGGCGTCTGGTCCGGCGAGTAGGAGTTGTGCACGCTGCGCAGGTCCAACGCGACCGCGCCGGAGGTGCAGTCGGGCAGCGAGGAGGACGCCGGGAGCGCGTCGCCCGCACTGACGTCGCCGCCCACGGCAGCCGTACCCGAGCCGCCGCCGGAACCGGAGGACCCGTCGGTCGAGCCGTCCGAGCCGTCCGCGCCGCCGGAGGCGGAACCGGAGCCGCCGCCGCTGGAGTCGCCGCCGCTCGACTCCTCGCGGCCGCCGGGGTGTTGGCTGATCGCGGAACCGGACGGGGTCGGACCGGGCGTGATGGTGTGGGTGGGATTCTTGCCGTCGGCCCCGTCGGAGCTCTTCTTGCCGCCCCCGCCGCCGGCGAGGAGGATCCACGTGACCACCAGCGCCAACAGGGCGACCACGGACAGCAGTACGACCCTCCGACGCCAGTAGATGGAGGAGGGAAGCGGCCCGACCGGATTGCGCAGAGATCCCACGGCGCAAACTGTACGAGAGATCGTCGCGCTGGCTTGCGTCACCCGCCGCGCCGGCACCAACTTTTCCGGATCATCATCCCGGTAACTGCCGCAGGTGACACGGTTCTTCACATTCCGCCACGCTCGGTGACCGTACGGTCACCCATTCCGCCCGCCAACCCGTGGCAGGATCGGAAAGGCCATGACTGAGAAGCTGCACGCCCCTGTGATCGCCTGGTTCGACGCCCACGCCCGCGACCTCCCCTGGCGCCGCCCGGAGGCGGGCCCCTGGGGCGTGATGGTCAGCGAGTTCATGCTCCAGCAGACCCCGGTGAACCGGGTGCTGCCCGTCTACGAGGAGTGGCTGGCCCGCTGGCCGCGCCCCGCCGACCTCGCGAAGGAGGCGCCGGGCGAGGCGGTGCGCGCCTGGGGCCGGCTCGGCTATCCGCGCCGCGCACTGCGCCTGCACGGTGCCGCGGTCGCCATAGCGGAGCGGCACGGCGGGGACGTGCCGACGGATCACGCGCAGCTGCTGGCACTGCCCGGCATCGGTGAGTACACGGCCGCCGCGGTGGCCTCGTTCGCGTACGGGCAGCGGCACGCGGTGCTGGACACCAACGTCCGCCGGGTCCTGGCGCGGGCGGTGACGGGGGTGCAGTACCCGCCGAACGCGACCACGGCGGCCGAGCGGCGCCTGGCGCGGGAGCTGCTGCCCGAGGACGAGCGGACCGCCGCGCGGTGGGCCGCCGCCTCCATGGAGCTGGGCGCGCTGGTGTGCACGGCGAAGAACGAGGGGTGCGGTCGGTGCCCGATCGCCGCGCAGTGCGCCTGGCGGCTCGCGGGCAAGCCGGAGCACACCGGTCCGCCGCGCCGCGGGCAGACGTACGCCGGTACGGACCGGCAGGTGCGCGGCAAGCTGCTGGCCGTGCTGCGGGAGGCGCACGCGCCGGTGCCGCAGGCGGTGCTGGACCGGGTGTGGCACGAGCCGGTGCAGCGGGCCCGGGCGCTCGACGGGCTGGTCTCGGACGGTCTGGTGGAGCCGCTGCCGGGCGGTCTGTACCGGCTGCCGCTGGGCTGACGCACAGACAGGTCACAGCGCAGGGACCTCCGTTACCGAACCTTCAGGCCGACAAAGCTCCCCATAAAGGGACATCCAGGCTGCTCGCTTTACCCCGTTCGTACTTCCGTTACACAACCGACGGATAGCCGATTGCCAGCCGCAGGCTGGTCCGCACAGCCCCGTGACAACCACTCCGTAGCTTCTTCTCCGTGCCCGGCGGACCACCGGGCGCGGGAACAGCAGGACTTCAGGCGCGAGCCGGAAGACAACGGGGAACGGAGGCGGTTGAACATGGCCCAGGGCGAGGTGCTCGAATTCGAGGAGTACGTCCGCACCCGGCAGGACGCGCTGCTGCGCAGCGCACGCCGGCTTGTCCCGGACCCGGTCGACGCCCAGGACCTGCTGCAGACCGCGCTGGTACGGACGTACGGCCGCTGGGAGGGCATCGCCGACAAGCGGCTCGCCGACGCCTATCTGCGCCGGGTCATGATCAACACCCGGACCGAGTGGTGGCGGGCGCGCAAGCTGGAGGAAGTGCCCACCGAGCAGCTGCCGGACGCCTGTGTGGAGGACTCGACCGAGCAGCACGCCGACCGGGCCCTGCTGATGGATGTCATGAAGGTGCTCGCACCGAAGCAGCGCAGTGTCGTGGTGCTGCGACACTGGGAGCAGATGTCCACAGAGGAGACGGCCGCTGCCCTCGGCATGTCGGCCGGTACGGTCAAGAGCACGCTGCACCGGGCGCTCGCCCGGCTCCGTGAGGAGCTGGAGGCCCGCGATCTGGACGCACGCGCGCTGGAGCGTGAGGAGCGGGAGCGTTGCGCGGCCTGACCGGGGCCGGGCCCGACCGGGCCCTAGGCAGTACACAGGCGGTGATCGCGGTGGGGGCCGCGCTCGCCGCCCTCGCCCTTTTCGTCGCCGCGTGCGGCAGCGGGGGCACAGGAGCCCGGGACGAGGGCCCGGCACACGCCTCGGCGGTGGCCGGCGCCGCCGCCTCCCCCTCCCCCAGTCCGGCGGAGACCTACCGGCGGGTGGACCCCGTGGCGCTGGTCAAGGGCGACCCGGAGGTGTCGGGCGCGGTCAAACGGGAGCTGAAGCCGTGCAACGGCGACGAGTACCCGGTCGACGTCTCCTACGGCAATCTGACCGACGGACCGGTGGACGACGTCGTCGTCAACGTGCTGACCTGCGCCGACGCGGTCGGCATCGGCTCGTACGTGTACCGCGACGACGACGGCTCGTTCCGGAACGTCTTCAAGAGCGAGGAGTCCCCGGTCTACGCCGAGATCGACCAGGGTGTCCTGTCGGTGACCCGGCAGTACTACGAGAGGGGCGACCCGATCTCCAGCCCGTCGGGTGAGATCGTGACCCCCTACAGGTGGACGGAGGGGCGGTTCGCCCCGGGGAAGTCCACCCGCAACGAGTACAGCAAGTCGGCCGGCGGGGGCCCGACGCCCGCGCCCGACAGCTGACACCGCCGTAGGACACATTCCGACCCCACGAGACCACGAGGACTGAGAGCACCGGGATGGCAGACCAGACCCACGTCCTGTTCGTCGAGGACGACGACGTCATCCGCGAGGCCACCCAGCTCGCACTGGAGCGGGACGGCTTCGCGGTCACCGCCATGCCCGACGGCCTGTCGGGCCTGGAGGCGTTCCGGGCGAACCGCCCCGACATCGCGCTGCTGGACGTCATGGTGCCGGGCCTGGACGGCGTCAGCCTGTGCCGCCGGATCCGGGACGAGTCGACCGTGCCGGTGATCATGCTGTCGGCGCGCGCCGACTCCATCGACGTCGTGCTGGGCCTGGAGGCGGGCGCCGACGACTATGTGACCAAGCCCTTCGACGGCGCCGTGCTCGTCGCCCGGATCCGCGCGGTGCTGCGCCGCTTCGGGCACGCCGGCGGGTCCGCGCAGGACGGGTCCGCCGCCGAGGTCGGCGGCGGCACGCTGTCCTTCGGCGACCTGGAGATCGACACCGACGGCATGGAGGTGCGCCGGGCCGGGCGGCCGGTGGCGCTGACGCCGACCGAGATGCGGCTGCTGCTGGAGTTCTCCTCCGCGCCGGGGACCGTGCTCTCCCGCGACAAGCTGCTGGAACGTGTCTGGGACTACGGCTGGGGCGGGGACACCCGGGTCGTCGACGTGCATGTGCAGCGGCTGCGGCAGAAGATCGGGCAGGACCGGATCGAGACGGTCCGCGGCTTCGGCTACAAGCTGAAGGCCTGAGCGGAGCGGCGGCATGCGGGGGATTCTGCGGCACCCGGTCCGGCGCATGGAGCGCGTCGGCCTGCGCACCGGACTGAGATGGAAGGTCAGCGCGGCGATCGCGCTGGTGGCCGGTCTGGTGGCGATCGTGCTGAGCCTGGTCGTGCACAACGCGGCCCGCGTCTCGATGCTGGACAACGCGCGCGAGCTGGCCAACGACCGGGTCCTGATGGCCCAGCGCAACTACGAGCTGAACCGGGGGCGGGTCTTCCCCTACATCAAGGTCGACGACCCGGAGCTGCCGGCCGCGCTGCGCGAGAAGGTCGAGCGGGGCCGCCGGGCCAGCGATGTCTCCGAGCACGGCGGGGCGGCGGACATCTGGGCGGCCGTCCCGGTGAAGGACGGCCATGTGCTGTCCCTGCACAGCCATCTGCCGGACCGCAGCTCCGGCATGCTCCAGGACCTGGACCAGGCCCTGGTCATCGGCTCGGTCGCGGTGGTGCTCGGCGGCAGCGCGCTGGGCGTGCTGATCGGCGGGCAGCTGTCCCGCCGGCTGCGCAAGGCGGCGGACGCGGCGACCCAGGCCGCCAACGGCGAGACCGACATCCGGGTGCAGGAGGCCATCGGCGGGGTCGTACGGGACGAGACCGACGAACTCGCGCGCGCGGTGGACGCCATGGCGGACGCGCTGCGCCAGCGCCTGGAGGCGGAGCGGCGGGTCACCGCGGACATCGCGCACGAGCTGCGCACCCCGGTGACGGGCCTGCTGACGGCCGCCGAACTGCTGCCGCCGGGCCGGCCCACGGAACTGGTCCTGGACCGGGCCAAGGCCATGCGCACCCTGGTCGAGGACGTCCTGGAGGTGGCCCGCCTGGACGGCGCCTCGGAGCGGGCCGAGCTGCAGGACATCATGCTCGGCGAGTTCGTGGCGCGCCGGGTCGCGGCCAAGGACCCGGACGTCGCCGTACGGGTGGTGCACGAATCGGAGGTCACCACCGACCCGCGGCGGCTGGAGCGGGTGCTGTTCAACCTGCTCGCCAACGCCGCCCGGCACGGCCGGCCGCCCGTGGAGGTGACCGTGGAGGGCCGGGTCATCCGGGTCCGCGACCACGGCCCCGGCTTCCCGGAGGAACTGCTCGCCGAGGGGCCGAGCCGGTTCCGCACCGGCAGCAAGGACCGCGCCGGGCAGGGCCACGGGCTCGGGCTGACCATCGCGGCCGGCCAGGCCCGGGTGCTGGGCGCCCGCCTGACGTTCCGCAACATACGCCCCGCGGGCGCGCCCCCCGGCGTCACCGCGGAGGGCGCGGTGGCCGTCCTGTGGCTACCGGAACACGCCCCGACCAACACGGGCAGCTACCCGATGCTGCCGACGTCGGGCGGGAGCTAGGCCGTGTCCGGCCGAGGGTGCTGCGGCAACCGGCCCGCACACCGCCCCGGCGGCTCATGTGACGGCCAGCACCAGTTCCTCCGCTCTGGAGGGGCGCAGGCCGTCCGGGCGGGCGGTGAAGTAGCGGCGGGTGAGTTCCTCGGCCGGTACGTGGCGGGCGTCGCGGAAGCCGGCGCCGCGGACCAGGGCCAGTATCTGCGGGGGCGTGAAGTAGCTGAGGAACGGTGTGTCGGCGGCGCGCGCCCCGCTCCGCCGCCTGGTGGAAGGGCCGCAGCCCGGGCTCGACGTCCTCGGCCGGCCGCAGGAACGTCGTGGCGAGCACCGAGCCCGGAGCGAGCGTCGCCACCTGCCGGAAGCTCGCCTCGACGGCCTCCCGGGTGAGGTACATGGTGACGCCGGTGCAGGCCACGACCGCCGGGCGGCCCGGGTCGAGACCGGCCGCGAGCAGCCGCCCCCACCAGTCGCCCTCGAAGTCGACCGGGACCAGCCGCAGCCAGTCGGGTACGCCGTACCCGAGGTCGGCGAGCCGCCTTCGCTTCCACTCCTGCGGCCCGGGCCGGTCCGCCTCGAACACCCGCAGGCCCTCGGCGATCTCCGGCCGGCGCTGGGCGAAGATGTCCAGGCCGGCGCCGAGCAGGACGTACTGGTCCACACCCCGCGCGGCCTGCTCCACCACGAGGTCCTCGACGAACCGGGCCCGGGCCGCGATGGACGCCCGCACCGGCCGGGTCTCCCGCTCGTCCATGTCCGGCCGGGAGCGCCAGTCGTCGCCGGGATCCGCCAGCCGCAGCCCGATCTCGTCCGCGATGACGTGCGGCGGCGGATCGGCCCGCAGGTGCAGCGCCCGCCACAGCGCGGTCCTCACCGCCGTGTGGTCCGGCAGCACGGCCGGCCGCGCGGTCACCCGAAGTCCTTGGAGAAGTCCAGCTCCTTGCTGCGCTGGGTCAGCGAGTACCAGTTGCCGCTGTCGTCGCGGAAGATCGCCTCGATGCCGTACGGCCGCTCCTTCGGCTCCTGCACGAACTCCACCCCGCGGGCCCTGAAGGTCTCGTAGTCCCCCCGGCAGTCGTCCGTGTGGAACGCCCCGGCACCCAGCACCCCCTTGGCGACCAGCTTCTTCAGCGCCTCGGCGGACTCGGGGTCCAGACCCGGGCCGTCCAGGCTCATCAGGGCCAGCTCCAGACTGGGCTGGTCCACGGCGCCGACGGTGATCCAGCGCATGTCGCCCAGGGCGAGGTCGGTGCGCACCTCGAAGCCCAGCTTCTCGGTGAAGAAGGCCTTCGTCCGCTGCTGGTCGGTGGTCCACACGGTGCTGATGGCCAGGCCTTTGATCATGGCTGCGCTCTCCTGTCGCGGGGCTGCTGTTCCTGCTCGTCACCGTAGGCAGCGCCGGGCGCGGCACGCTTCTTCGATGTTGCGGTGTTGAAACCGCCGGCCCAGAGCATGGCGTAGCAGCCGGGTATGAGGGCGGCGCCGCGGCCGACGTGCTCGGTCCGGTACTCACTGGGGGTGAGGCCGGTACGGGCCTTGAAGCGGGCGGAGAACGTGCCGAGGCTGCTGAAGCCGACCAGGGTGCAGATCTCGGTCACCGTGAGGTCGGCGCTGCGCAGCAGCTCCTCGGCGCGCTCGATCCGCCGGTGGGTCAGGTACTGGCCGGGCGTCTCGCCGTACGCCTCCTTGAAGGCGCGCAGGAAGTGGTACCGCGAGTACCCGGCGTGGGCCGCCACCGCGTCCAGGTCCAGGTCCGGGTCGGCCCAGTCCCGGTCCATGGCGTCCTTGGCCAGACGCAGGCGGCGGATCCTGTCCATGCGCCGATGGTGACACGGGGGTCTGACATCGCCTGTGCACCCGCGTCGACCAGCGCGAACACCGCGGTCTCGGGAGCGGGCGGGAACGGCCGAAGGCCCCGGCGGCGGACACGCGCCGGGGCCTTCGGACTCGGGTTGCTCAGACGGCCTCGATCACGGCCTGCGGCGCCGGGTCGGCGCCCTCCGCGGGAGCCTTCGGGCCGCTGCCCTTGAGCGGCACCTCCTTGACGAACAGCGCCGCGATCAGCACCACCAGCGCGATCCCGGCACCGAGCAGGAACGCCGAGTGGGTGCCCGAGGACACCGCGTGCTGGTAGGCCTCACGTGCCACGGCAGGCAGCTTCTGCAGGCTCTTGGCGTCCAGCTGCGCCGACTTCTCGGTGATGTTCTTGCCCAGCGCGCCGGCCCGCTCGGCCATGACGTCCTGCACCCGGTGGTTGAACAGGGCACCCATGATGGCCACGCCGAAGGAGGAGCCGAGGGTACGGAACAGGGTGGTCGAGGAGGACGCCACGCCCATGTCCTTCATCTCCACGCTGTTCTGCGCGACCAGCATGGTGATCTGCATCAGGCAGCCCATGCCCGCGCCGACGACGGCCATGTAGATGCCGGAGGTCAGCCGGGTCGTACCGGTGTCCATCAGGGACAGCAGGTACATGCCGACGATCATCAGGACACCGCCGGCGATCGGGAAGATCTTGTATCGGCCGCTGTTGGTGGTGACCCGTCCGGCGACCATCGAGGTCACGAGCATCGCGCCGAGCATCGGCAGGAGCAGCAGACCGGAGTTGGTCGCGGAGGCGCCCTGCACAGCCTGCTGGTACAGCGGCAGGAACAGGGTGGCGCCGAACATCACGAAGCCGGTGATGAAGCCGATGACCGACATCAGGGTGAAGTTGCGGCTCCTGAAGATGTGCAGCGGCAGGACGGGCTCGGCGGCCCGGGTCTGCCAGAACACGAACCCGACCAGCGCGGCCACGCCGATGCCGATCAGCTCCATGATCCGCGCGGAGGTCCAGGCGTACTCGGTGCCGCCCCAGGTGGTGACCAGCACAATGGAGGTGATGCCGACGGTCAGCAGGACGACGCCCAGGTAGTCGATGCCGGCCTTGGAGCGCTTCCTCGGCAGGTGCAGCACGGCGGTGACCAGGGCGAGGGCGACCGCGCCCAGCGGCAGGTTGATGTAGAAGGCCCAGCGCCAGCCCCAGTTGTCGGTGATGGTGCCGCCGACCAGCGGGCCGCCGATCATCGCCAGCGCCATGACGCCGGCCATCATGCCCTGGTACTTGCCGCGCTCCCGCGGGGGGATGAGGTCGCCGATGATCGCCATGACGCCGACCATCAGACCGCCGGCGCCCAGGCCCTGCACGGCCCGGAACCCGATCAGCTGACCCATGTCCTGGGCCATGCCGCTCAGCGCCGAGCCGATGAGGAAGATCACGATCGAGCTGAGGAAGGCGCCCTTGCGGCCGTACATGTCACCGAGCTTGCCCCAGATCGGGGTGGAGGCCGCGGTGGCCAGGGTGTAACCGGTGACAACCCAGGAGAGGTGCTCCAGGCCGCCCAGTTCGCCCACGATCGTGGGCATCGCCGTACCCACGATCATGTTGTCGAGCATCGCGAGCATCATCGCGATCATGAGTGCGAGCAGCACTACTCGCACACTCCTGGGCTGTTTGCCCTCTGCGGTGGTTTCGACTGCGTCCGCCATCGTCTTCCCGTTTCCCCCTGCGGCGTACTTACTTGCCGCCCGGCTAGTTATCACTACACTGGGAAGGTAGACGCGCTACTAGCCGGGCGTCAAGTAAGTTTCCGCCGGGGCGCGAGGAGTACGAGGATGGGCCTCACCATGGACGGCACCAAACAGCAGCGCCGCGGCAACACCCGCCAGCGCATCCAGGACGTGGCGCTCGCACTCTTCGCGGAGCAGGGCTACGAGAAGACCTCCCTGCGCGAGATCGCCGAGCGTCTCGACGTCACGAAGGCGGCCCTGTACTACCACTTCAAGACGAAGGAAGAGATCATCGTCAGCCTCTTCGAGGACCTGACGAAGCCGATCCTCGAACTGATCGAGTGGGGCCGGGGGCAGCCGCACACGCTGGAGACCAAGCAGGAGATCATCCGCCGCTACAGCGAGGCGCTCCAGGGCGCGGAGCCGCTGTTCCGCTTCATGCAGGAGAACCAGGCGACGGTACGGGAACTGCGCATCGGCGACACCTTCAGGGACCGGATGCGCGACCTGCGGGACATCCTCATCAACCCCGAGGCCCAGCTGGTCGACCAGGTCCGCTCGGTCAGCGCGATGTTCACGCTGCACGCCGGGATGTTCGTGATGCAGGACATCGAAGGCGACCCCGAGAAGAAGCGCGAAGCCGTTCTCGAGGTCGCCCTGGACCTGATCGCACAGGCGCACGAGCACGCCCGCGGGAACTAGGGTCTGTCGTTCGGATCACGCCGGGCTGATCCAAACGACAGACCTGGGTCAGACCTTCACGCCGTGGGCGCGCAGGAAGGCGACCGGGTCGACGGCGGAGCCGTAGTTCGGGGTCGTACGGATCTCGAAGTGCAGGTGCGGGCCGGTGGAGTTGCCGGTGGAGCCGGACAGGGCGATGTGCTGGCCGGTCTTCACGATCTGGCCGGGCTGGACGTCGACCCGGGACAGGTGCGCGTACTGCGAGTAGGTGCCGTTGCCGTGCTGGATGACGACGGCGTTGCCGTACGCCGGGCCGTCACCGGCGCCGTTGGGGCCGGCCTTGACGACGGTGCCGCCGTGCGCGGCGACGACGTCGGTGCCGGTCGGCACGGCGAAGTCCTGGCCGCTGTGCTTGGCGACCCAGTGGCCGCCGGCCTGCGCGAAGCTCGCGGAGAGCGTGTAGCTCTTCACCGGGTCGACCCAGGAGCCGGCGGACGCGGTGGCGGCGCTCGCGACCCCGCCACCCAGCACGGCCGTGGCGCCGATTCCGGCAGCCAGGACGGTCACACGGGCGCGGAGCGAGGACGAGCGGGCGGAGCGGGACGTGAAGCGCTTGATCATCTGGACCTCGTGGATTCGGGAGCAGGTCGGCCACCCGGCGCACGGACGTCCGGGGAGACATCCGGCCGAGCGGCCATACCTTGGTAACCGAGCAGCCCAGTCATCCCAAAACGGCCCATCTACGGCAGTGGGTCGTAGATGCCCGCGAAACGAACCGCTTTCTTGACAGCCCCGCCCTCCGGCCAACCGGCCCCTGACGACGGGGTTCTTACGTGCGGCATTGCAAGGCAAAGTTCTCTTTTTGTCCCGTTTTGCCCACCCGGCACATCCCACTATCCCGGCTAGTACCGGACATTTCGCCTGTGCGCCTTATCACCGGGGACGCAAACCGGCGACCGCGGAAATGTGACGCAGGCCTCTAGGCGCCTACCCCCCGGTAACCCTACGGTTCCCCTCGCGCCACCCTCGCCTCAGATCATGCCCCTGACATTCAGAGACGCGAGAGGACCCCCACCGATGACCAGACGCCCCTGGGCGCGCCGCATTTCCGTGACCGCCGTCTCCGTGGCCGCCCTGGCCGCGACGGCCGCCCCGGCCGAGGCGGCGACCACGAGCACCTCCTCCGCGAAGGTCGACTACGCGACCTGGCAGCAGGACTGCCGGACCGTCATGGACCAGGCCCTGCCGTACCTGAAGGACCGCATCGCCGCCGCCCGGCCCGGCGAGAAGCAGGCGATCGTCCTCGACATCGACAACACCACGCTGGAGACCGACTTCGGCTTCAGCTACCCCCAGCCGGCCAACAAGCCGGTCCTGGACGTCGCCCGGTACGCCCAGGAGCACGGCGTCTCCCTCTTCTTCGTCACCGCCCGGCCCGGCGTCCTGTACTGGCCCACCGAGTACAACCTCGAACACGACGGCTACGACGTCTCCGGCCTCCACGTCCGCGGCCTGTTCGACCTCTTCAAGGACGTCGCCGCCTACAAGACCGCCCAGCGCGTCGGCATCGAGAACGACGGCTACACGATCATCGCCAACATCGGCAACAGCGCCACCGACCTGTCCGGCGGGCACGCCGAGAAGACCTTCAAACTGCCCGACTACGACGGACAGTTGTCGTAACGCGCGGAGCACACGCTGGCTAGGCTCCATCCGTACGTCGTACGCACACGGGGGTGGCGGATGGAGCCGGCCGTACTGGGGAGCAAGCTGGCCTCCGGCCTGCTCGGCCCGCTGGTGAGGAAGCTGTTCGTGCAGGACGGCCCGGGCGCGGGCCTGGTGGACCGGCCGGTCCGGCTGTCGGCGCTGGTGTCGTTCCGGGGCGAGAAGCGCACCCTGGGCGAGCGGGAGGTGCAGCGGCTGGCCGAACGGATCGTGGCTCAGGCGGTGGAGTCGCCGGGCGAGCCCCCGTTCCCCGCCGACGAACAGGCAGCCGTTGCCGACGCGCTCGCTCGCCGCCTGCTCGCCCTCGGCGACCTGGACATGGACGACGTGCAGGCCGTGCGGCTGGGCGCAGCCGAACTCGCCAGGCAGCTCCGCCACCGGTCCGGTTTCCTGAACCCGCAGCCCCTCTCGGCGGACGCCCGCCACTTCCTCGACTCCGCGACCGAGTGGGCCTGCCTGCAGATCCTGGAGTTCTTCACCAGGCGGTCGTCCTTCGTAGCCCGCACCCTGGTCGAGCAGAGCCGTGCCCAGGCGGAACTCATCGCGAAGGTGGACGAGCTGATCGCCCGCACACCACGCCCCGACGCTCGCGACACGGCCTTCGAACGCCGCTACCTCCCGTACATCGCCGACCGCCACAACCACATCACCATCTACGGCATCGACCTGCGCGACTCCCCCGACCGGTGGCCGCTGGAAGTCGCCTACCTGAGCCTGGAGGCGACCGCCGAGGACGAGCGGCCGTCCGGCCTCGATCCCCATGAGCGCCCGCCCGCCACGGCCGGCCGGCTGCCCGCCGAGGAGGCCCTGGCCGGCGGCTCCCGGGTGCTGCTGCGCGGGGACGCCGGCTCCGGCAAGACGACGCTGGTGCAGTGGCTCGCGGTCACCGCGGCCCGCACCGCCGACCGGATCCCGTACGTCCTCCCGCTGCGCACCCTGATCCGCACCAGCCCACTGCCCGCGCCGGCCGCCTTCCTGACGGCGGTGAGCTGCCCGCTGACCCCGCCGGAGGGCTGGGCCGAGCGCGTGCTGGCCGCGGGCCGGGGCCTGGTCCTGGTCGACGGCCTGGACGAGATCCCGGCCGCTGAGCGCCACCGCACGCGCGACTGGCTGCGCTCGCTCCTCGCGGCCTACCCCGGCAACGACGTCCTCCTGACCTCCCGACCGACCGCCGTACGCCCCGACTGGCTGGCCGAGGAGGGCTTCCGGGAACTGACCCTGGCCCCGATGCGCCGCACCGAGGTGGCGACGTTCGTCCACCGCTGGCACGAGGCGGCACGGGCACCGGAGTACGAGCAGCCGCTCCTGGACTCCCTGCATACCAAGCGCGACCTGGCCCGGCTGGCCACCAACCCCCTGATGTGCGGCCTGATCTGCGCCCTGCACCGGGAACGCCGGGGCTATCTCCCCACCGGCCGCAAGGAGCTGTACGACGCCGCCCTCACGATGCTCCTCGCCCGCCGGGACCGGGAGCGGGGCATGGGCGCCGAGCTGGGCGAGGAGGCGCAGCTGGAGCTGCTCCAACGGTTGGCGTACGCGCTGGTGCTGAGTGGTCGTACGGAGATGGACGCCGACACGGCCGAGGGCATCGTGGAGCGGTGTCTGCCGACGGTCGCCTCGGCGCAGGGGGACGCGGCGACCGTGCTGCGGACACTGCTGCTGCGGAGCGGTTTGCTGCGGCAGCCGGCCGAGGGCGCGGTGGACTTCGTGCACCGCACCTTCCAGGACTACCTGGGCGCGCGGTACGCGGTGGCGGAGGGCCACCTGGATGTCCTGGTCAGCCACGCCGACGACACCCAGTGGGAGGACGTCATCCGCATGGCGGTGGCGCACGCCCGGCCCCGGGAGCGGGCTTCTGTCCTACGGCGGTTGCTGGCCGGGCAGTCGCCCCGCCTGACCCTGCTGGCACTGGCCTGCCTGGAGCACGCGACGGCGGTGGAACCGGGTGTACGGGCCGAGGTGGAAGCACGGGCCGCATCCCTGATCCCGCCGCGTACCGCGGAGGACGCCAGGGCCCTGGCGGAGGCGGGCCCACTGGTACTGGAGCTGCTGCCGGGGCCGGAAGGGCTGACGGACGAGGAGGCGCGGGGTGTGACGGTCGCCGCGTCACTGCTCGGCGAGGAGGCCCCGGAGGGCGCGCTGGCGGTCCTGCGACGGTTCCGGGAGCATCCGGACCTGGATGTACGGCGGCAGCTGGTGGGGACCTGGTCGCGGTTCGACGCCGATGTCTACGCGGCCGAGGTCCTGGACCACCTGGACCGCACGGACCTCGTCCTGACCTGCGAGTCGGTCGAGCACCGCGCGTCCGTGGCCGGGATGCGCCCCTGGAGCCACCTGTCCTTCCACGGCCCCCAGCGGATCGAGGACATCCTCGCCGCCATACCCGACCCCGAGACGGTGCGGTGGCTGGACCTGCGGGACAACCCCCAGCTGGCCGACCTCGGCTCGCTGGCGCCCTTCCGCTCCCTGCGTGCGCTGACCCTGGTGGACTGCCCGGCGGTGCAGAGCCTCGACGGCCTGTCCGCGCTCCCGCTCGACGATCTCCAGCTCAGCCGTGTCGGGTCCCTGGCGGGGCTGCGGTCCCTGGAGTCGCTGAAGCACCTCTCGGTGGGACAGGAACTGCCGAACACCGACCTCAGGCACGCCCTGCCGGTCGGCGCCCCCCTCGAAGGACTGAGCCTCGGACAGGGCAGTACGAACACCACGGGGCTGCGCGGGCTCCAGCACTGGACCGGCCTGCGCAGCCTGACCCTCGGGCACCTGACCAGTGAGGTGACAGCCGGCAGCTGGGCGGCGCTCGCCGAACTGCCCCGGCTGACCGAGCTGAACGTGAACGCGCACATCGCCCGCGCGTTCCCCCGCTGTTTCGAGCGCATGCGGGAGATGCCCGGTGTCAAGGTGCTGCGGGTCACCGGCATGCACGGTGACGAGTACCTCTCCGCCCTGGCGGCCCGGCTGCCGGGTCTGGAGCGGGTTTTCCTGCACGCCCTGTCCGGGCGGCAGTTCCCCGTCTCGCGCTATGCCCATTTCTTCCCCCAGGCGGAGGTCGCCCTGCTGTAGCCCCCCGCGAACGCCGAAAGGGGCCGGTGCCCGAAGGCACCGGCCCCTCATGCTCGGCCGTTCGGCAGGACGCTTACGCGTCCTTGCTCAGGTTCGGTCCGGCACCGCCGGCCGCCTGCTCGATCGGCGGGACGTCCGGGAGGGCCGACTTCTCCTCGCCCCGGAAGGTGAAGGTCTGGGCGTCGCCCTCGCCCTCGGTGTCCACGACCACGATGTGACCGGGGCGCAGCTCGCCGAAGAGGATCTTCTCCGACAGCGAGTCCTCGATCTCGCGCTGGATCGTGCGACGCAGCGGACGCGCGCCCAGCACCGGGTCGTAACCCTTCTTGGACAGCAGCTCCTTGGCGGACTGGGAGAGCTCGATGCCCATGTCCCGGTCCTTCAGGCGCTCGTCCACCTTGCCGATCATCAGGTCGACGATCCGCAGGATGTCCGCCTGTGTCAGCTGCGGGAAGACGACCACGTCGTCGACGCGGTTCAGGAACTCGGGACGGAAGTGCTGCTTGAGCTCGTCCGACACCTTGTTCTTCATGCGCTCGTAGTTGGTCTTCGTGTCACCCGAGGCCGCGAAGCCCAGGTTGAAGCCCTTGGAGATGTCCCGGGTGCCGAGGTTGGTCGTCATGATGATGACCGTGTTCTTGAAGTCCACGACCCGGCCCTGGGAGTCGGTCAGGCGACCGTCCTCCAGGATCTGCAGCAGCGAGTTGAAGATGTCCGGGTGGGCCTTCTCGACCTCGTCGAAGAGGACGACGGAGAACGGCTTGCGGCGCACCTTCTCGGTCAGCTGGCCGCCCTCCTCGTAGCCCACGTATCCGGGGGGCGAACCGAAGAGACGCGACACCGTGTGCTTCTCGCTGAACTCCGACATGTCGAGGGAGATCAGCGCGTCCTCGTCACCGAAGAGGAACTCGGCGAGCGCCTTGGACAGCTCGGTCTTACCGACACCGGACGGGCCGGCGAAGATGAACGAACCACCCGGACGCTTGGGGTCCTTCAGACCGGCGCGCGTGCGGCGGATCGCCTTCGACAGCGCCTTGACGGCGTCGTTCTGGCCGATGACCCGCTTGTGGAGCTCGTCCTCCATGCGGAGCAGGCGGCTGGACTCCTCCTCGGTCAGCTTGAAGACCGGGATACCCGTCGCCGTGGCGAGGACCTCGGCGATCAGCTCGCCGTCGACCTCGGCGACGACGTCCATGTCGCCGGCCTTCCACTCCTTCTCCCGCTTGGCCTTGGCGGCCAGGAGCTGCTTCTCCTTGTCGCGGAGGGAGGCGGCCTTCTCGAAGTCCTGCGAGTCGATCGCGGACTCCTTGTCCCGGCGGACGGCGGCGATCTTCTCGTCGAACTCGCGCAGGTCCGGCGGAGCGGTCATCCGGCGGATGCGCATCCGGGAACCGGCCTCGTCGATCAGGTCGATCGCCTTGTCCGGCAGGAAACGGTCCGAGATGTAGCGGTCGGCCAGGGTGGCCGCCTGGACCAGGGCCTCGTCCGTGATGGAGACGCGGTGGTGGGCCTCGTACCGGTCACGCAGACCCTTGAGGATCTCGATCGTGTGCGGCAGGGACGGCTCGGCGACCTGGATGGGCTGGAAGCGGCGCTCCAGGGCCGCGTCCTTCTCCAGGTGCTTGCGGTACTCGTCCAGCGTGGTCGCACCGATGGTCTGGAGCTCACCGCGGGCCAGCATCGGCTTCAGGATGGAGGCCGCGTCGATGGCGCCCTCGGCGGCACCCGCACCGACCAGCGTGTGCAGCTCGTCGATGAACAGGATGATGTCGCCGCGGGTGCGGATCTCCTTGAGGACCTTCTTCAGGCGCTCCTCGAAGTCACCGCGGTAGCGGGAGCCGGCGACCAGGGCGCCGAGGTCCAGCGTGTAGAGGTGCTTGTCCTTGAGGGTCTCGGGCACCTCGCCCTTGACGATGGCCTGGGCCAGGCCCTCGACGACGGCGGTCTTGCCGACGCCGGGCTCACCGATCAGGACCGGGTTGTTCTTCGTACGGCGGGACAGCACCTGCATGACCCGCTCGATCTCCTTCTCGCGCCCGATCACCGGGTCGAGCTTGGACTCACGAGCGGCCTGGGTGAGGTTCCGGCCGAACTGGTCCAGGACGAGGGAGGTCGAAGGCGTGCCCTCGGCCGGGCCGCCCGCGGTGGCGGTCTCCTTGCCCTGGTAACCGGAGAGCAGCTGGATGACCTGCTGCCGCACCCGGTTGAGGTCTGCACCCAGCTTGACCAGGACCTGGGCGGCGACGCCCTCGCCCTCACGGATCAGGCCGAGCAGGATGTGCTCCGTGCCGATGTAGTTGTGGCCCAGCTGAAGGGCCTCGCGGAGCGACAGCTCCAGGACCTTCTTGGCACGGGGGGTGAAGGGGATGTGCCCGGACGGGGCCTGCTGGCCCTGACCGATGATCTCCTCCACCTGCTGACGGACCGCCTCAAGCGAAATGCCGAGGCTCTCCAGGGCCTTAGCGGCGACACCTTCGCCCTCGTGGATGAGACCCAGGAGGATGTGCTCGGTGCCGATGTAGTTGTGGTTGAGCATCCGGGCTTCTTCCTGAGCCAGGACGACAACCCGCCGCGCGCGGTCGGTGAACCTCTCGAACATCGTTAATCGCTCCTCAGAGCGGTCAGGCAGTGGGGGGAACTTCCCCTCCCTGTCCTTCCGCAGCTTAGTCCCGCAAGCGGGGACCGCTCATTCCAACTGCCGACACCGTCGATGGCCTCCTGACCGTGTGCGCCGACATCTGTCCCAACCCGATGGTGCGAGACGATGTTCCCGCAGGCCAGGCAGTTACCCCAGTCGCCAGTACGCCGATGGCGAACGTGAGACGGCCTGTCCTGCGTGTCGCCCCCTCCCACTAGGCATGTCTTACCCGCAGGGACTGACACTCCATGCGGCGCGCCCCGGTTCCCTCCGCTATGGGCGAACAACCTTGCGCCTCCCCGGGCCCCCACGCGCCTCGTTTTCCCGCACTCTGCGCAGCCGACAGGGCACCCAGCGTAACCCGAAGGGGGGTTCGGCGTTTCACTTGGCATGGTTGGCTCGGTCTCCACGACCTCCACGGTCCCCATGACTTCCACGGTCCCCCTTCCTCGCCGGCCCTTCGACTCGAACGCACCCCTCGCCGGTGGTCGCTGCGCCGGTCCGGACGCCCGGGCCCGGCACTGGTACGAGAACGTTCTGGGGTGGCCGACCGTGCCCGGACGGCCGTTGCGGCTGCTCACGGGGGTGCGGTTCGACGTGCTGGACGTGCCGGCCGAGGCGGGCGCGCAGGCGCTCCGGCATCTCGCGCCGGGTTCCCCGGTGGCCCTGCGGGGCGAGCGGATGGAACTGCTGGTGGCCGCGGGCGGCGCGGAGGAGCTGCCCGGGCTGCTGGACTGGCTGGAGTGGGGCGCCGTACGTCTGGACCTGCGGGTCCGCGGGGCGGGCGACACCCTGGAAGCACCGCGTCCGCCCATCGGGTCCGCTGCTTCACGCCCTGGCGGGCCGGCATCCGTACGGTCCGGCTCCGTACCGCGTGACTCCGTGCAGGGGGCCGCCGTGTGGCTGCGGCCCCCTGAGCCCGGACGCGAGGTCGAGGCCTCGCTGCCGGCCATGCCGGCCGTGCCGGCCGTATCCCCCGTGGAGCGCGAGGGGAGCGCCCCCGATCTCGTACGACTGGTGGACACGGTGGCAGCGCACTGTCACCGGGTCCGGCTGCGGCGCGCGTGCGCCGGACACCTCGCCGACCGGCGGGATCAGCCGTTGGCCTTCTCGTAGGCCTCACGGATGGACGCGGGAACCCGGCCGCGGTCGTTGACCTCGTAACCGTTCTCCTTGGCCCACGCGCGGATCGCCGCGGTGTCCTGGTTGCCGCCGCCGGAAGCGGCACGCGCCTTTCCACGCCCACCGGAGGAGCGGCCACCGGTACGGCGCCCACCCTTCACATAGGGATCAAGAAGGCTGCGCAGCTTGTCCGCATTGGCAGTCGTGAGATCGATCTCGTACGTCTTGCCGTCCAGTGCGAACGTCACGGTCTCGTCCGCCTCGCCGCCGTCGAGGTCGTCGACAAGAAGGACCTGAACCTTCTGTGCCACCGCATTTCCTTTCATCGATAACGTTGAGGGTCGGGGGTGTGCGGCGTCCGCCGTTTCGCCGCCCCTGTTATATGCAGTACTGCAGTACGTCGGAAAGCAAACCGCTTTTGCCGGAAAAACACAAACCCTCGGGAGTGACCGAGCGGACCGCCCGCGCCCGGAAACATACGCGTTTCGGACATAGGGCACCGGGGCAATGACGATCACAGATGCAGAAGCATCCGACTGTTGCCCAAGGTGTTCGGCTTCACTCGTTCGAGACCCAGGAACTCCGCGACGCCCTCGTCATAGGAACGCAAGAGCTCCGCGTACACATCGGTGTCGACCGGTGTCTCGCCGATCTCCACGAAGCCGTGCTTCCCGAAGAAGTCCACTTCGAAGGTCAGGCAGAAAACCCGGCGAACGCCGAGCCAGCGCGCGGTCTGGAGCAACTTCTCCAGCAACTGGTGGCCGACGCCGGCGCCCTTGAGGCCGGGCTTCACCGCCAGAGTGCGGACTTCCGCGAGGTCCTCCCACATGACGTGCAGCGCACCGCAGCCGACCACCTCGGCGTTGTCGTCGCGTTCCGCGACCCAGAACTCCTGGATGTCCTCGTAAAGGGTGACCGTGGCTTTGTCGAGCAGGATGCGGTCGCGGACGTAGGCGTCGAGGAGGCGGCGCACGGCCGGGACATCGCTGGTCCGGGCCCGCCGGACGGTGATGGCTTTTGCGGAGACTTCGGGACGCTCTGCTGACATGAGCGGACGCTATCGCCCGGCCGTGTCCTCCGCCGAGCCGGGGTTCTCCTCTTGGCGGGCTTCGGGCGCTTCCCGTCGGCGGGCTTCGGGGGCTTCCCGGGTTTCTTCCGGGCCCTGGACGATGCGCACGGCGTCCCTGAGGGCCTGGCGCTGTTCCTCGCTCATCATGCCGAAGAAGGCGACGAGAGCGGCGGCGGGGTTGTCGCTCTGCGACCAGGCGTCGTTCATCAGGGCGGCGGCGTACGCGGCGCGTGTCGACACGGCCTCATATCGATAGGCCCGGCCTTCCGCCTCACGACGGACCCAGCCCTTCTGATGGAGATTGTCCAAAACCGTCATCACGGTGGTGTACGCGATGGAGCGTTCCTGCTGCAGGTCTTCCAGGACTTCCCGAACGGTCACCGGGCGGTTCCACTTCCACACCCGCGTCATGACCGCGTCTTCGAGTTCTCCCAATGGGCGAGGCACACCTCAGAACAATAGTGGGAGATCCCGGCAATGGCGTGCCGGACGTGCGCTAGGGCTACAAACGCGAACAAAAAGGGCGTACGACGCGCAAAGCACGCGGGCGCGCGGAGTCGTACGCGGGGGGCGGCCCGGGGGTCGGCCGGGCGCACCGAAGGCCTGCGGGCCGCTCAGGCGTCGCTGCCGGCGGAGGCCTTGCGCGCACCCTCCACGCGCGCGAGCGCGGCGTCGACGGCGGCGTCCTCCTTGGCCTTGGCGGCCCCGCCCTGGGTCTTCACGATCACCCTGACCACACCGATGAAGAACACGGCCATGACGACCGGAGGCACGAGCGCGGAGACGTAGTCCATGCCCCCAGAGTAGCCACGGGGACCCGGGCGAACGGCCCGGGGGCACACGAACCGCCGCGAAGCCCACCACCGAGAGCCCGCTTTACCGGGACGCCGCGCGGGCGGTTCGGGCCGGGGCAGACGATCCCACGGACCGGATGCCGTCGGCGGCGGATCCGCGCCGCAGGGGTCACCGCACGGGCGGTGCGGTGGGAAACCCATCGCCCCACGGACCCGAGGCCGCCGACGGCGAAGCCGCCCCACAAGGCCCGCCCGCACCCGACCACGAAGCCGCACGGTCGGTACCGGCGGGAAACACACGCTCCCCGGACCCGAGGCCGCCGACGGCGAAGCCGCCCCACGAGGGCCACCCGCACCCGACCACGAAAGCCGCACGGGCGGTACGGGTGGGAAACCAATGCCCCCCGGCCCCGAGGCCGCCGACGGCGAAGCCGCCCCACGAGGGCCACCCGCACCCGACCACGAAAACCGCACGGGCGGTGCGGGTGGGAAACCAATTGCCCGCGGGCCGGAGGCCCCCGGCGGTGGTGGAGGGCTAGCCCGCGGCCAGTTGGCGGGACTCCGGAGGGGTCGGCTTGCGGCGGGGGAAGACCTCGCCCGGCGTCGGAATGGGCCGCTTCGGCGCCCCCGGCTCCGACGCGGGCCGCTCCGCGGGGCGGGGCGCCGGCTTCGGTCCGGGCTCCGCGGGCTCCTGCGGGGTCTCCGACGGCTCCTCGGCCTCCCCGTCGCCCTGGCGCACCCCGGCCTCTCCCGCGCCGCCCGCAAGGGCCGTCAGGCGCGTCCGCGCAAGCGGCACGGCGGGCGCCGGCACCTTCCTCGCGCCCTGCGCGAACCGCGCCCGTACGTCCTGCTCGGCCAGCCCCTGGCAGCGGTCCAGCAGCGCCGCCGCCCCGGCGTTCCCCCGCAGCGCCCGGAGCGCGGCGAGGTCGTCCGGCGTCGGCCGGTGCCCGGCCCCGAGCGCCTCCTCCAGGAGGCTCAGATAACCGGAGACGGTGCCCGGCAGGGCGGCCCGGTAGCGGTCCAGGTCGGCCACCAGGAAGGCGCGCAGCCTGGCCCCCTCGCACATCGCCTCGTCGAGCGACTCGGCGAGCCGGAAGCAGTCCTGCACGTCCTCGGCGGAGGCGTGGCCGGGGTGGAGGGCGAGGGCGAGGGCGCGGCGGAGCACTCGCAGCTCCTCCACGCCGAACGCCATGCCGCCGCGGGATCCGTATGGCGTGGGCATGCGGCGACGCTACCGACTAATCGGACAAAAGTGAGGAATCCGGATGTCGATTCGCTGCGTGTCGTTCCCGGTTTCCCTCGTCCGGTGTCACGGGCGGGGCCGGCACGCGCGCGGGGCGCCGGCCGCCCCTCACAGCCGCGAGACGTTCCGCTCGTACACCAGGCGCAGTCCGATCAGCGTGAGCCAGGGCTGGTGCTCGTCGATCACCGAGGACTCCCCCAGCACCATCGGCGCGAGCCCGCCCGTGGCGATCACCGTGACGTCGTCCGGGTCGTCGGCCAGCTCCCGGGCCATCCGGCCGACCACGCCGTCGACCTGTCCGGCGAAGCCGTACACGATGCCCGACTGCATGGCCTCGACGGTGTTCTTGCCGATCACGTTCCTGGGTCTGGCCACCTCGATCTTCCGCAGCTGGGCGGCCTTGACCCCCAGCGCCTCCACCGAGATCTCGATGCCGGGGGCGATGACCCCGCCGACGTACTCCCCGCGCGCGGAGACCGCGTCGAACGTGGTCGCCGTACCGAAGTCGACGACGATCGCCGGGCCGCCGTACAGCTCGTTCGCCGCGACCGCGTTGATGATGCGGTCGGCGCCGACCTCCTTGGGGTTGTCGAACTGGATCGGCACGCCGGTCTTCACCCCCGGCTCGACCAGCACCGAGGGCACGTCGCCGTAGTACCGCCGGGTGACCTCGCGCAGCTCGTGCAGCACCGACGGCACGGTCGCGCAGATCGCGATGCCGTCGATGCCGTCGCCCAGTTCCTCGCCGAGCAGCGGGTGCATGCCCATCAGGCCCTGGAGCAGCACCGCCAGCTCGTCCGCCGTGCGGCGCGCGTCCGTGGAGATGCGCCAGTGCTCGACGATGTCCTCGCCGTCGAACAGGCCGAGGACGGTGTGCGTGTTGCCGACGTCGATCGTGAGCAGCATGGCCGTTACTCCGCCTCGCGCAGGTCCAGGCCGATGTCCAGGATCGGCGAGGAGTGCGTGAGCGCGCCCACGGCCAGGAAGTCCACGCCGGTCTCGGCGTACGCGCGCGCGTTGGCGAGCGTCAGCCGCCCTGAGGCCTCCAGCAGCGCCCGGCCGCCGACGATGCCGACGGCCTCCTCGCACTCGCCGGGCGTGAAGTTGTCCAGCAGGATCAGGTCGGCGCCCGCGTCCACGACCTCGCGCAGCTGGTGCAGGGTGTCGACCTCGACCTCGATCGGCACGTCGGGGAAGGCCTCCCGCACGGCCTTGAAGGCCTGCGCGACGCCGCCGGCGGCGACCACGTGGTTGTCCTTCACCAGGGCCGCGTCCGAGAGCGACATGCGGTGGTTGACGCCCCCGCCGCAGCGGACGGCGAACTTCTCCAGCGACCGCAGGCCCGGCGTGGTCTTGCGGGTGTCTCGCACGCGCGCCTTGGTGCCCTCCAGGGCGTCCGCCCACGCGCGCGTGGCGGTCGCGATGCCGGACAGCCGGCACAGGATGTTCAGGGCGCTGCGCTCGGCGGTGAGCAGGTCACGTGTGCGCGTGGTGACCGACAGCAGCTTCTGCCCGGCCTCGATCCGGTCGCCGTCCTCCACGTGCCGCTCGACCTCGAACTCGTCCGTGCAGACCACGGAGAGCACGGCCTCGGCGACCCGGAGGCCGGCCACGACGCCCGCCTCGCGCGCGGTGAAGTCGGCGGTGGCCACCGCGTCCTCGGGGATGGTCGACACGGTCGTCACGTCGACACCGCCGTCCAGGTCCTCCTGGATGGCGACGTTGGCGACGTCCTCGACCTCGACCGGGTCGAGTCCGGCAGCGGCCAGCAGCTCGGCGAGCGCGGGGTCGAGCCCGCACTCCAGGTACTCCTCGTCACCCTCGGCGCCGCAGGCGCAGCCGTCGCCGCAGCCGCCGGTCGAGGCGAGGGGAAGGTCGTCGGTGCTCACGTCTGTCACTGCTCCTGGGGCGCTGTTACCGGATAGGGGGGAAGTCTGCGGTGTCGGTGGTGCGTACGGCCAGCGACCGGTCGGGATTGAGCCGTACGACGATGTGGCGCCGCCAGTCGGTGTCGTCGCGCTCGGCACGGTCCTCGCGCCAGTGGCAGCCGCGGGTCTCCTCGCGCAGCCGGGCGGCGGTGACCAGGACCCGGGCCACGCACAGGAGGTTCGTCGCCTCCCAGGTGTCCACGCCGGGCTCGGCGGTCTTGCCGTTCTCCTGGAGCGCGTCCCGGGCCTCGGCGTGCAGCTTCTGCAGCTGGTCCGCGGCCTTGGCGAGGGACTGTTCGGAGCGCAGCACGCCGGCGCCCTCGGTCATGATCCGCTGGATGGCGAACCGGGCCTCGGGGGCGAGCAGCGGGTGCGCCGGCTCGCCGGGGTCCGGAACCGGTGCGGGCACGCGCGCGTGGAGGCCGCTGTCGGCGTGGGCCGCGGCGATGTCGGCGGCGATCCGCTCGGCGTAGACGAGCCCCTCCAGGAGGGAGTTCGAGGCGAGCCGGTTGGCGCCGTGCACACCGGTGCACGCGACCTCGCCGCACGCGTACAGGCCGGGCACGGTGGTCCGGCCGCGGGCGTCGGTGCGGACGCCTCCGGAGGCGTAGTGGGCGGCCGGGGCGATCGGGACGGGCTCGGTGACCGGGTCGATGCCGTTGGCCCGGCAGGCGGCCAGGATGGTCGGGAAACGGTGCTCCCACATGGCGGCGCCGAAGTGCCGGGCATCCAGGAACATGTGCTCGGCGTCCTGCTCCTGCATCCGCCGCGTGATGCCCTTGGCGACGATGTCCCGCGGCGCCAGCTCGGCCAGCTCGTGCTGCCCCACCATGAAGCGCACGCCGTCCGCGTCGACCAGGTGGGCGCCCTCGCCGCGGACCGCCTCCGAGACCAGCGGCTGCTGCCCCTCCGCGTCCGCGCCGAGGAACAGCACGGTCGGGTGGAACTGCACGAACTCCAGGTCGCTGATCTCCGCGCCCGCGCGCAGCGCCAGCGCCACGCCGTCGCCGGTCGACACGGAGGGGTTGGTGGTCGCGGAGAACACCTGGCCCATGCCGCCGGTCGCGAGGACCACGGCGGGCGCGTGCACGGCGCCCACGCCGTCGTGCTGGCCCTCGCCCATCACGTGCAGGGTGACGCCGGCCGTACGGCCCTCGGCGTCCGTCAGCAGGTCCAGCACCAGCGCGTTCTCGATGGTGCGCAGCCCGCGCGCGCGGACGGCCTCGACGAGGGCCCGGGAGATCTCCGCGCCGGTGGCGTCGCCGCCGGCGTGCGCGATCCGGCGGCGGTGGTGGCCGCCCTCGCGGGTGAGTTCCAGTTCTCCCTCGGAGGACTCGTCGAAGTGCGCACCGGTGTCGATGAGCCGCCGCACCGCGTCGGGTCCCTCGGTGACGAGGATCCGTACGGCCTCCTCGTCGCACAGGCCCGCGCCCGCGACCAGGGTGTCGGCCAGGTGCTGCTCGGGGGTGTCGCCCTCGCCGAGGGCGGCGGCGATACCGCCCTGCGCCCAGCGCGTCGAGCCGTCGTCCAGGCGGGCCTTGGTGACGACGACCGTGGTCAGCCCGGCGGCCTCGCAGCGCAGGGCCGCGGTCAGACCCGCCACCCCGGAGCCGACGACGACCACGTCCGCGGAGATGGCCCAGCCGGGTGCGGGCGCGTGCAGTCGTATGCCTGTGCTGGTCACGAGGCGGCTCCGAAGGTGAGGGGGAGGTTGTCGATCAGCCGGGTCGAACCGACCCGGGCGGCGACGGCGAGGACGGCCTCGCCGGTGAAGTCGTCGCCGATCTCGGTGAAGTCGGCGGGGTCGACCAGCGCGAGGTAGTCCAGCTTCAGCGGCGGGTCGAGGCGGGCGGCCTCGTCCAGCACCTGGCGGGCGGCGGCGCGGACGGCCGCCGGACCACCGGGCGCGGCGGTGGCCACCGCGTGCGCGTCGGCCGCCGCGCGGGACTCGCCTATGGCGCTCAGCGCCTCGGCACGCGCGTGCGTGGAGGGCACTTCCCGGGCCCGCGCGCGCAGCGCCTCCTGCGCCGCGTGCCGGTCCCGGCCGGCGAACAGCGCGCGGGACAGCGCGAGCGCGGTACGCCGCTCGTCCGGCGCGAGGTAGCGGTTGCGGCTGGACAGGGCGAGCCCGTCCTCCTCGCGCACGGTCGGTACGGCGACGATCTCGACGCCGAAGTTCAGGTCCCGCACCATGCGCCGGATCAGGGCCAGCTGCTGGGCGTCCTTCTGCCCGAACAGAGCGACGTCGGGGCGGGTGAGGTGCAGCAGCTTGGCGACGACGGTGAGCATGCCGTCGAAGTGCCCGGGCCGCGAGGCACCCTCCAGGCGCTCGCCCATGGGGCCCGCGGTGATGCGCACCTGGGGTTCGCCGCCCGGGTAGACCTCGTCCGCGGAGGGCGCGAACACGGCGTCGGCGCCGGACTGCTCGGCCAGCTTCAGGTCGGCGTCCAGGGTGCGCGGGTAGCGGTCGAGGTCCTCCCCCGCGCCGAACTGCAGCGGGTTCACGAAGACGGTGACGACGACCTCGCCGTCCGGGCCGGCGATCTCCCGCGCGGTGCGGATCAGGGTCGCGTGGCCCTCGTGCAGGGCGCCCATGGTCATCACGACGGCGCGGCGGCCGTGCCGCACGCGCGCGTGCAGCTCTCCGGCGGTGCTCAGCAGGGCGGTGGTCATCGGTCGTTCCCCTCGGTGCCGGTCGTCCCGTCGGTGCCGTTCGTCCCGTCGGTGCCGTGCGGGCCGCCGGTGCCGTCGCCTCCCCGGCTGCCGGGGCCCGCGTGGCCCGCGTCGGCGAGTACCCCGAGAAGGTCCTCGGCCAGCTCCGGCTTCAGCAGGCCGTGCGCGAGCGCGCGGTCCGCGGTCGCGCGGGCCATCGCCAGGTAGCCGGCCACGGTCTGCGGGGCGTGCCTGCGCAGCTCGGTGACGTGCGCGGCGACCGTACCGGCGTCCCCGCGCGCGACCGGCCCCGTCAGGGCGGCGTCACCGGAGCGCAGGGCGTTGTCGAGGGCGGCGCCGAGCAGCGGGCCGAGCATCCGGTCGGGGGCCGTCACGCCGGCCGTGCGCAGCAGCTCCATGGACTGGGCGACCAGGGTGACCAGGTGGTTGGCGCCGAGCGCGAGGGCCGCGTGGTAGAGCGGGCGGTTCTGCTCGCTGATCCACTCCGGCTCGCCGCCCATCTCGATGACCAGGGCCTCGGCGGCCAGCCGCAGCTCCTCGGGCGCGGTGACGCCGAAGGAGCAGCCCGCGAGGCGCTGGACGTCCACCGGCGTGCCGGTGAAGGTCATCGCCGGGTGCAGCGCCAGCGGCAGCGCGCCCGCGCGCAGGGCGGGGTCGAGGACCTTGGTGCCGTACCGGCCGGAGGTGTGCACCAGCAGCTGTCCGGGCCGTACCGCGCCGGTCTCGGCGAGTCCGGCGACCAGGCCGGGCAGGGCGTCGTCGGGAACCGTGAGCAGCACCAGGTCGGCGCGCTGGAGGACCTCGGCGGGCGGCACCAGCGGGACGTCCGGGAGCATCGTCTCGGCGCGCCTGCGGGAGGCGTCGGAGACTCCGGAGACGGCCACCGGGCGGTGCCCGGCGAGCTGGAGGGACGCGGCCAGTGCGGGGCCCACGCGGCCGGCGCCGACGACGCCGACGGTGAGCCGCGCGGGGCGGTCCTTGAGGTCTGGCTGGTGGACTGTACTCACGCGACGGAGGCCTTCCCGTTCCAGTCCGCTCTGGGTACCGGACGATTTCTCGTCATGTTAACGCTATCGGGTGCGGCGGCGGCCGGCTGTCCACAGGCTGTGGGTTTCGCCACGCACCCGACGGCGCCCGCGCGCGGGGAAATTCCGGTGTCCTCCCGGCCGCGGCGCGACATGATCCACGGCATGACCGACACGGCTGAGCAGGGCACGGGACAGGGCGCGGGGCGGGACACCGGGGAGGGCGCGGGGCAGGACGCCGGGCAGGACACGGAACAGCGGACGCGGGAACGGCTGCGGGAGCGGCGCTCGGCGGCCCAGCGCCAGGCACGGCGCGTGCTGTCCCGCGCGGACTGGGGAGGCTCGATCCGCGACCGGCTCACGCACCTGATGGACGCGGCGGAGGAGGTCTACGACCTGGACGAGCCGGCCGACGTCTACGGCAACCGGATCGTGGCGGCCCTGGAGGAGCGGATCGCCGCGCTGCTCGGCACGGAGGCCGCCGCGTTCTTCCCGACGGGCACGATGGCCCAGCAGGTGGCCCTGCGCTGCTGGGCGGCCCGCACCGGCGACACCGCGGTGGCCCTGCACCCCATCTCCCACCCCGAGGTGCACGAGCGGCACGCCTTCAGCCAGGTCAGCGGCCTGCGCCCGATCAGGGTCGGCGACGGGCACCGGCTGCCCACGGCGGCCGAGATACGCGACGTCGAGGAGCCCTTCGGGGCGCTCATGCTGGAACTGCCGCTCAGGGACGCCGGTTTCGTGCTCCCCACGTGGGAGGAGCTGACCGAGGTCGTCGAGGCGGCCCGGGAACGCGACGCGGTGGTGCACTTCGACGGCGCGCGCCTGTGGGAGTGCACCGAGCACTTCGGGCGCTCCCTCCAGGACATCGCGGGCCTCGCCGACAGCGTCTACGTGTCGCTCTACAAGTCCGTCGGCGGTTTCGGCGGCGCCGCGCTCGCCGGCCCCAGGACGCTGGTGGAGGAGGCGAAGACCTGGCGGCACCGGTACGGCGGCATGGTCTTCCAGCAGTTCCCGACCGCCCTGTCCGCGCTGATCGGCCTGGAGCGCGAGCTGCCCCGGCTGCCGGAGTACGTCCGGCACGCGCGCGTGGTGGCCGCCGCGCTGCGCGAGGGGTTCGCGGCGGCCGGGGTGCCCTGGGCCCGCGTCCACCCGGAGGTGCCGCACACCCACGAGTTCCAGGTCTGGCTGCCGTACGGGCCCGGGGTGGCGGCCGAGGCGGCCGTGCGGCAGGCCGAGGAGACGTCGGTGCTGCTCTTCGCGAACGCCTGGGACGAGGGCGGTCCCGGCCTCGCGTTCACGGAGGTCGTCGTGCGTTCCACCGGCCTGGAGTGGACGGCCGACGACGTCCGCGCGGCCGTACGGGACTTCGTGGACCGCCTGCCGGGCCCGGCGTGACCGCGCGAGGGCCCGCTGCTGACCGCGCGCGGCCCCGGGGCTAACTGAGTGCGTGGGGGCGCAGCCGGCGGGCCAGCGCGCGCCGGAGCCGCCCGCGCGCCGGGCGCCCGGCGACGACCGCGCGGAAGCGCCGGTAGTCGCGCAGTTCGCGGGCGAGGCCGAGGTCGTGGCGGCCCGGCGCGGGCGGTTCGGGCTCGTCGTGCAGACGGGCCCGGTAGCTGTCGAGGAGGTACTGCTGGGTGATGCTCATGGCGGATCGCCTTCTCGGGACGCTGACTGATCAGTTGGTGTCACCGACCGCTCGGTGACCGATCGGGCTCCGCGGCTGCCCCGGTGCCTTCAGCCTGCCCGCCGGCCCGCGCCGATGTCCCGTCGATTGACGGCGGGCCGCAAACGACGCGGGCGCAGTGGGGGGGTGGGGGACGCAGGGGGGGAAGAGACGGGCCCACCACAAAA
>NZ_JBEYXJ010000066.1:0-47364 GCF_040645015.1 Streptomyces sp. NPDC046881
CGGGCGCGCTGGGTGTGGTTGTGTCGTTGCTCACCGAGCGCGCGGCCGGCCGCGGGTGGGGGGCGCGGGGGGGGGGGGGCCCCGGCCCGCGTCCGCCACCGGGGTGGCGCAAAGATCGACGATCACCCTCGTGGACCGTCCCGCCACCCCCCGGTCGCGCGTAGGGTCGGCGGCGAAGGCATTCGACGGAAGGGACCAGACCATGGCGCAGGAAGTACGCGGCGTGATCGCACCGGGCAGGAACGAGCCCGTACGGGTCGAGACGATCGTGGTGCCGGACCCGGGACCCGGCGAAGCCGTCGTACGCGTCCAGGCCTGCGGGGTCTGTCACACCGATCTGCACTACAAACAGGGCGGCATCTCGGACGACTTCCCGTTCCTGCTCGGCCACGAGGCCGCCGGCGTGGTGGAGTCGGTCGGCGACGGCGTCACCGACGTGGCCCCGGGCGACTTCGTCATCCTCAACTGGCGTGCGGTGTGCGGCCAGTGCCGGGCCTGTCTGCGCGGCCGGCCCTGGTACTGCTTCGACACCCACAACGCGCGCCAGAAGATGACCCTCGCCGCCACCGGCCAGGAGCTGTCCCCGGCCCTCGGGATCGGCGCGTTCGCGGAGAAGACGCTCGTCGCGGCCGGCCAGTGCACCAAGGTCGACCCGTCCGTCTCCCCGGCGGTCGCGGGCCTCCTCGGCTGCGGGGTGATGGCCGGCATCGGCGCCGCGATCAACACCGGGAACGTCGGCCGGGGCGACGCGGTCGCCGTCATCGGCTGCGGCGGTGTCGGCGGCGCGGCGGTCGCCGGGTCGAACCTGGCCGGCGCGGCGAAGATCATCGCGGTGGACATCGACGACCGCAAGCTGGAGAAGGCCCGCACGCTGGGCGCCACCCACACCGTCAACTCCAAGGAGACCGACCCGGTCGACGCGATCCGCGAGCTGACCGGCGGCTTCGGCGCCGACGTCGTCATCGAGGCCGTCGGCCGCCCCGAGACCTACCAGCAGGCCTTCTACGCCCGCGACCTCGCCGGCACCGTCGTCCTCGTCGGCGTCCCCACCCCCGAGATGAAGCTCGAACTGCCCCTGCTGGACGTCTTCGGCCGCGGCGGCGCCCTGAAGTCCAGCTGGTACGGCGACTGCCTGCCCACCCGGGACTTCCCCATGCTGATCGACCTGCACCTGCAGGGCCGCCTGCCGCTGGACGCGTTCGTCACCGAGACCGTCCAACTGGACCAGGTGGAGCAGGCGTTCGAGCGGATGCACCACGGCGACGTGCTGCGTTCGGTGGTGGTGCTGTGATGACCGTACGCATCGAACGCCTCGTCACCGCCGGGCAGTTCAGCCTCGACGGCGGCACCTGGGACGTGGAGAACAACGTGTGGATCGTCGGCGACGAGCGGGAGGTGATCGTTATCGACGCCGCCCACGACGCCGAGGCCATCGCCCGCGCGGTCGACGACCGGCGCCTGACCGCCATCGTGTGCACGCACGCCCACAACGACCACGTCAACGCCGCCCCGGCCCTCGCCGACCTCACCGGCGCCACCATCTGGCTGCACCCCGACGACCTGCCGCTGTGGAGGCAGACCCACCCGCACCGCGACCCCGACCGGCACCTGCTCGACGGCCAGGTCATCGAGGCCGCCGGTGCCGACCTCACCGTCCTGCACACGCCCGGCCACGCCCCGGGCGCCGTCTGCCTGTACGACCCGGGCCTCGGCACCGTCTTCACCGGCGACACCCTCTTCCAGGGCGGCCCCGGCGCCACCGGACGCTCCTACTCCCACTTCCCGACCATCATCGACTCGATCCGCGACCGCCTCCTCACCCTGCCACCGGAGACCAAGGTCCTCACCGGCCACGGCGACGGCACCACCATCGGCGCCGAGGCCCCCCACCTGGAGGAGTGGATCCGGCGCGGGCACTGAGCCCCGCGCCGCGCGCCACCCGACCGCGCGCGCAAAACCCGACAGGAGATGTCCGGCTTCCCGGGGACGGTGGACGACGACAGCAGTCGCACCGCACAGGAGGCCGGACATGTCAGGACCGCTCGAAGGCAAGGTGGCGCTGGTCGCCGGGGCGACCCGGGGCGCCGGACGCGGCATCGCCGTCGAACTCGGCGCGGCCGGCGCCACCGTCTACGTCACCGGCCGCAGCACCCGCGCCCACCGCTCCGAGTACGGCCGGCCCGAGACCGTCGAGGACACCGCCGACCTCGTCACCGCGGCCGGCGGACGGGGCATCGCCGTTCCGACCGACCACCTGGACCCGTCCGCGGTACGGCACCTGGTGGACCGTGTCGCGGCCGAGCAGGGCCGCCTCGACGTCCTCGTCAACGACATCTGGGGCGGCGAGAACCTCTTCGAGTGGGACACCCCCGTGTGGGAGCACGACCTCGACAACGGGCTGCGGTTGCTCCGCCTCGCCGTCGAGACCCACGCCGTCACCAGCCACCACGCCCTGCCGCTGCTGCTGCGCCACCCCGGCGGCCTGGTCGTGGAGGTCACCGACGGCACCGCCGAGTACAACCGCGACACCTACCGCGTGAACTTCTTCTACGACCTCGCCAAGACGTCCGTGCTGCGCATGGCCTTCGCCCTCGGCCACGAACTCGGCCCGCGCGGCGCCACCGCCGTCGCCCTCACCCCCGGCTGGATGCGCTCCGAGCACATGCTCGACGCGTACGGCGTCCGCGAGGAGAACTGGCGGGACGCCCTGCGTCGCGAACCCCACTTCGCCATCTCCGAGACCCCGCGCTACACCGGCCGGGCCGTCGCCGCCCTGGCCGCCGACCCCGACGTGGCCCGGTTCAACGGCCGGTCCCTCTCCAGCGGCGGCCTCGCCCGGGAGTACGGCTTCACCGACCTCGACGGCAGCCGGCCCGACGCCTGGCGGTACCTGGTCGACGTACAGGACGCGGGCAGACCGGCGGACGTCACCGGATACCGGTGAACCGGCGCCCGCGGAGCCGTACCGTCGGCCCATGACTGATCCGACTCGCTTCGCAGGACACGGAGTTCTCGTCACGGGCGGCGCCCGCGGCATCGGCGCGGCCGTCGCCCGGCGGCTCGCGCAGGAGGGCGGCAGGGTGCTGGTGACCGACCGTGACCTGCCCGAGGCCGAGCGGACCGCCGCCGCGCTGCGCCGGCAGGGCCTGGCCGCCGAGGCGTTCGCCTGCGACGTGGCCGACCGCACCGCCGTCGAGGCGGCCGTCGCCCGTGCCGTCACCGCGTTCGGCTCGCTCGACGTGCTGGTCAACAGCGCCGCCCACTGCACCCCGGACGTCCCGCGCTACGAGGACGACCCCGACGAGGCCTGGGCCCGCGACCTCGACGTCACCCTCACCGGCGCCCACCGCTGCTGCCGCGCCGCGCTGCCGTACCTCGCCGCCTCCGGACGCGGGGCGATCGTGAGCATCGGCTCCGTCAACGGCCTGCAGGACTTCGGCAACCACGCCTACAGCGCCGCCAAGGCCGGCCTCGGCTCGCTCACCCGGACCCTCGCCGGGCACGCGGCGGCCCGGGGCGTCCGGGTCAACCTCGTGGTGCCGGGCACGGTCCGCACCTCGGCCTGGGAAGGGCGCGACGACGACCTCGACGCCGTCCGCGCCCTGTACCCGCTGGGCCGGGTCGGCGAGCCGGAGGACATCGCCGCCGCGGTCGCCTTCCTCGCCTCCCGCGACGCCGCCTGGATCACCGGGACCAGTCTCGTCGTCGACGGCGGCCTGACCGCCGTCCACACCGGCTTCCGCGCGGCCGTACGACGCTCCGGCTGACCGTCAGCCCGAGGCCGCCGCCAGTACCCGCAGCACCCGGTCGGCGTCGGCCTCGGTGGTGCGCCAGTTGCTGAACGCCGCGCGCAGCCCGGGCACCCCGCCGTACACCGTCGGTGTCACGAACGCCTCCCCGGAGTCCGCGACCGCCCGGGCCAGCGCCGCCACCCGCTGCGGCGACGGCTCCCCGGCGAGCGTGAAGCAGACCACGTTGAGCCGGACCGGGGCCAGCAGGCGCAGGCCGGGCAGCGCGTCGACGCCCGCGCCGAGCCGGCGCGCCAGGGCCACACCGCGCTCCACGATCTCCCGGTGCCCGGCCCGCCCGTAGGCCACCAGCGAGAACCAGGCCGGCAGGGCCCGCAGCCGGCGCGAGTTCTCCGGGGTCAGGTGCAGGAAGTCCGGTTCGCCCTCGGGCCCGCCCAGATACGGCGAGGCGTTGTGGAACACCGCCACCTGCAGATCGCGCCGCCGGGTGAACTGGACGGCCGCGTCGTAGGGGACGTTGAGCCACTTGTGCAGGTCCACGCAGACCGAGTCGGCCGCGTCCAGCCCGTCGACCAGCGCGGCGTGCTCCGGGGAGAGCGCCGCGAAGGCACCGAACGCCGCGTCCACGTGCAGCCAGAAGTCGTACCGCTCCTTCAGCGCCGCGATCGCCCGCAGATCGTCGAAGTCGACGGTGTTCACGGTGCCCGCGTTCGCGACGACGATCACCGGCCGGCCGGCCCGCTCGGCCAGCGCCGCCTCCAGCGCGGCCACGTCGACGGCCTCCCGGTTGCCGGGCAGCAGCGGCACCTGCCGCAGCCGGTCCCGGCCCAGGCCCAGCACCGACATCGCCTTCGTGATGCTGGAGTGCGGGCTGCCGGACAGCACGTCGAGCGGCCCCAGCGCGGCGGCGCCGGCCCGGGAGACGTCCACGCCCAGCCGTTCGCCGGCCCACTCCCGGCCGATCGCCAGACCGACCGTGTTCGACATGGTCGCGCCCGTCACGAACGCCCCGCTGTGCGCCTCGCCCAGCCCGAACAGCTCGCGCAGCCACGCCACCGTCTCCCGCTCCAGCTCCTGCGCCCAGGACCCGCCCGCCCCGGACAGGTTCTGGTCGAACGCGGACGTCAGCCAGTCCCCGGCGACGGCCGCGGGCGTCGCGCCGCCGGTGACGAAGCCGAGGTAGCGCGGGCCGGCGGAGCCGGAGAAGCCGGGCGCCCACCGCTCGGCGAACCGCGCGAGGGCGCCGTCGCCGCCCGCGCCCGCGTCCGGGAGCGCGGCCCGCCCGGACGGGGGTGCGGGCGCGGCGACCGGCCGCTCGGCCAGCCCGGCCACCTCCCGCACGGCGAGATCGCGGGCAGCCTGCAGCAGGTCGGGGAGCCGGGAGAGATCATCGGCGAGAGTACGGTGCATGCGCCGCAGCGTAGACCGCGGCGGCCACCGCAGACCTGGTCCACTTCACCACAACTGGACCAGCGAAACTGGACCGGTGGACACAGGATTCGTCGCCGCGCTCGGCGACTGGCGCGACCGCCCCGGACCCCTCGCCCGCACCCTCGCCGCGGCGGTGCGCGACGCCGTGGTCGACGGCCGGCTCCCGGCCGGCACCCGGCTGCCCTCGGAACGGGAACTGGCCCGCACCCTGCGTCTCAGCCGCGGCACCGTGGTCACCGCGCTCGGCCTGCTGCGCGCCGACGGCTGGCTGCACACCCGGCACGGCAGCGGCAGCGCCGTACGCCTGCCCGCCCGCCTCACCGAGCGCACCACCCCCTGGTCCCTGGACCGGGGCGGCGCCCCCGACGCCGACCTGGACCTCACCCTCGCGGTGACCGCCGCGCCCCACGAGGCCTACCGCGCCGCCCTCGCCCGCGCCGTCGAACGCAGCGCGCCCCTGCTCGTCGACTCCGGCGTCGCCACGGCCGGCCTGCCCCGGCTCCGCGAGCTGATCGCGGACCGCTACACCCGCGCCGGCCTGGCCACCCGACCCGAACAGATCCTGGTCACCGCCGGCGCCCAGGCCGCCCTCACCCTGCTCCTGGACCACCTGCACACCGACCGCAGGGCACCCGTGGTGGTGGAGAACCCCGCCTACCCGGGCGCCCTCGCCGTGCTGCGCGCCCGCCGGGCCCGCCTGCTGCCGGTCCCCGTGTCCGCCCAGGCCGGCTGGGACCTGGAGCACCTCGCCGCCGCCGTACGCCGGCACCGCCCCCGGCTCGCCTACCTGGTCCCCGACTTCCACAACCCGACCGGCGCCCACATGGACCCGGCCGCCCGCCGGACGCTCGCCGCGCTCGCCGACCGCCACCGGCTGACCGTCCTCGCCGACGAGACCATGCGCGACCTGGACCTGAGAACACCGCCCGGCACCGAACCCCACCTCGCCGGGGCCCGGGTCGTCCAGATCGGCTCCGCGAGCAAGACCCTGTGGAGCGGCCTGAGGGTCGGCTGGATCCGGGCCACCGCGGACCTCGTACGACACCTGCAGCTCACCCCGCTGCAGGCCCAGCTGTCACCGCCGCCCCTGGAACAGCTCATCGCCGCCGAGCTCCTCGGCGCACCGCTGCCCGCCCTGCTCGCCGACCGGCGCGCCCGGCTGCGCGCCCAGCGCGACCATCTCGCCGCGCTGCTCGCCGGCACGGGATGGACGTACACCGTCCCGGCGGGCGGGCTGACCCTCTGGCTGCGCCTGGGCGACGCCGGCCCGCACGCCACCGACCTCGCCGCCAGGGCCGCCGCACGCGGCCTCGCGATCACCCCGGGCCCCCGCTTCGCCGCCGACCGCACCACCCTGGCCCGCCATCTGCGCCTGCCGTTCACCGCGACACCCGAGACCCTGACCCGGGTGGTCGGGCTGCTGCGGGAGTGCTGGACGCCCTGACGCCCCGAGTGCCGTACGGCCTGAAGTTCACCGTTTCGTCACAGCCTGACCGGAACCACAACCCTCGCCGGCCCGGCCGGGTCTAGTAGTCCGAGACCGCGGGAACCGCGCCGGGGAGGACCGGGGGAGGCCCGGGCGAACGACGGGACACAAGGGGAAGGGGACGAGGCCGCATGGGGGTCATAGGCAGACGAGGTGTGGTCGCGCTGGGTGTGACGGGACTGGTGGCGCCGCTCGCGCTCGCGCTGACCGCGACGCCGGCCCAGGCCGCGAGCTGCACCACGCGGACGGGGCCGTACCAGAAGCAGGTGGAGAAGTTCCTGGGCCGGCCGGTCGACGGCAGGCAGTCCGCCGCGGACTGCAAGGCCGTCCAGGCCTTCCAGACCAAGCACGGCATCATGCCGAACATCGGCTACGCCGGTCCGGTGACATGGGGCGTGATGGACCTCATGAACAAGCAGAAGGCCGTCGGGAACAAGCCGAACAAGGACGGCAAGTGCCCGGTGAACAAGGGCCGGATCGCCTGCGTGAACCTCACGCTCCAGCTCAGCTGGATCCAGGACGGCAACCGGCTCGTCTACGGCCCGGTGCCGGTGCGCACCGGACGCGACGGCTACGAGACCCGCACCGGCCTGAAGAAGATCTACTGGCGGGACATCGACCACCGCTCGACCATCTACGACGTGCCGATGCCCTACAGCCAGTTCTTCGACGGCGGCCAGGCCTTCCACTCGGTGGGCCTGAGCATGTGGAACCCGCCGGGTTCGCACGGCTGCGTCAACATGACCACCAAGGACGCCAGGAAGTACTGGTCGCTGCTGAGGACCGGGGACGACGTCTTCGTCTACGGCCGCAAGCCGGGCACCTGAGCCCGCACCCCGCCCTGCCGTGCCGACTCGCGCGCGAGGACGCCCGGCAGGGCGCGGCGGGCGGCGGGTACGGGCCCGAAGTGAACGCGCGCGGAATGAACTTCCCCCTCCGGTTGACACATTGACGTGATGAGTAACACGGTCCGGAATGTCCGTATCGCGGGTACTTACTCACAGTGTCTTCACGTCGGTCGGCATATGCTTCACAGCATGTCCACCACTGTTGCAACCGCCTCCGAGCGATCGGCCGCGGAGGTCAACGAGGAGATCCGGGCCCTGTGGCGCCGGTCGGGCGGGACACTGACCACCGAGCAGCGCGCGGAGTACCAGCGCCTCGTGATGGAGTGGGCCGCCGCGGCCCCGCGGGCGCGCCGGGCGGCCTGACCGACCCCGCGCCACGCCGAACCGTCCGGGGCACCCGTGAGCACACGGGTGCCCTTCTCGTCGTACCCCCGGCCGTTTCCGTCAGCCCCACGTCGCCGAGTAGTACCGCTGGTACGCCTTGCGGTCCTGCTCGGCCCGGATGAACCGGGTCGCCACCAGCGCGATCAGACTGCCCGCGATCACCAGCAGCCCGGGCCCGATGTTCCGGGTGTCCGTCAGCCGCGCCAGCAGGGTGCTGCCCTCCGACGCGCCCGTCACCGGAGCCGAGGAGCCCGGCGAGGCCGCGCTGGGGGCCGCCGCCCCCTGGTTCGCGGGCGCCGACGTCGCGGGGGAGGGGGCGCCGCCCGCGTTCTGCGCCGACACGATCAGCCGGACCCCGAGCGCCGTCAGCGCCTTGGTGACCGGCTGGAAGAACGTCGTCCCGCCCGTCGTGCAGTCGCCGTTCCCGCCCGAGGTGACACCGAGCGCGACCCCCTCGGAGAACAGCGGGCCTCCGCTGTCCCCGGGCTCGGCGCACACGTTCGTCTCGATGAGCCCGGTGACCGTCCCCTCCGGGTAGTTGACCGTCGCGTTCAGCGCGGTGACCTGGCCGTCGTGCAGGCCGCTGGTGCTGCCGCTGCGGAACACCCGCTGCCCGACCGCCGCATCGGCGGACCCCGTGATCCGCACGCCCTTGCCGCCGCCGATCGCGACGACGTCGGCGCCCGCACCGGCCTTGCCCGCGGCGTACTGCACGAGCGAGAAGTCACCGCCCGGGAAGGAGCTGTTCACCGTCCGGCCGAGCTGCCGATCGCCCTGGTTGTCGGCGAACCAGGTCGATCCGACCGGCCCGCAGTGCCCGGCCGTGAGAATGAAGTCCGACTGGCCGTTGGTGACGTTGAACCCGGCCGAGCAGCGACCGCCCGTCGACAGGATCGGCTGGGCGCCGTTCAGCCGGGTGGTGAACGTGCCCTTCGTCCGCTCCATGTGCACGAAGCCGCCGATCTTCGCGGCGACCCCGGTCAGCCGGGACCAGTCGCCGGCGGACACCGTGCGGTCCGCCCGCACCACGACCTGGTTGGTCCGGTAGTCCACGGCCCAGGCCGTGCCCGGCACCCGCGGCGCCGAACGCAGCGTCGCCGTCGCCGACTTCAGCTCGTTCATGCTGTGCGACACCATCTTCGCCTCGGCCCCGGCCCGCCGCACCGTCCGCGCCGCCGCCTCGTCGGTCACCGCGACGACCGGACGCCCGTCCGCACCGATCCAGTTGCCCGCCGTACGGGCCGTGCCGAGCCGCGCCACCAGCGCGGCACCGGGGTCGTCCGTGGCGGCGAACGGCCGGGCGGAGGCGGGCGGGGGCTCGCTCGCCATGGCCGCCTGGACGACCATCGCGCCCCCCAGGAGGAGTCCGCCGACCGCCGCCAGCCGTGTCACTCGCCGGACGACCCGTCGTCGTGCGTGCCGCATGCATGGCTCCCGAAGCCGAACCCGAACGCGCGCTGCCTCCACAGGCACCGCGGAGCCCTCGGATCGTCGGGGGCCCGCATCTCCATACGGGCCCCGGGGCGGCGGCGTTCACCGACGGCCGGGCTCAGATCTTCCGGGCCACCCCGCCGAACATGGCGACCTCCTCCGGCTCGGCGCCGGCCGCGTCCTCCGGGCGCCACCGGGAGCAGGACACCACACCCGGCTCCAGCAGCTCCAGACCGTCGAAGAACCGGGCCACGTCCGCGGGCGTGCGCTGCGTGAGCTTCGGAGTGCCGTGCTCGTTCCAGAACTTCACCGCCTCGTCCACGTCCGGCATCGACGGGCTGGTGACGGTGTGCGACAGCACCAGATGGCTGCCCGCCGGCAGCCGGTCCGTCAGCCGCCGCACCAGACCGTACGGGTCCTCCTCGTCGCCGATGAAGATGACCACGCCGAGCAGCATCAGCGCGACCGGCTCGCTGAAGTCCAGTGTCTTCGCCGCGTGTTCGAGGATCGCGTCGACATTGCGCAGGTCCTCGTCCAGATAGTCGGTACGGCCCTCCGGCGTGCTGGTCAGCAGGGCCCGCGCGTGCGCCAGGACCAGCGGGTCGTTGTCGACGTACACGATCCGGGACTCCGGCGCGATCCGCTGCGCCACCTCGTGCGTGTTGTCCGCGGTGGGCAACCCGGTACCGATGTCCAGGAACTGCCGGATGCCCACCTCGCCGACCAGGTGGCGCACGGCGCGGCCGAGGAAGAGCCGGTCGGCGCGCGCGTACTCCCCGATGCCCGGGTGCAGTTGGCGGATCTGGTCACCGGCCGCGCGGTCGACCTCGTAGTTGTCCTTGCCGCCGAGCCAGTAGTTCCAGATCCGGGCGGTGTGCGGCTGGCCGGTGTTGATACGGGCGCGCAGCGACACGGCCACGTCGTTGGTGGCTGCCGGGTTGTCGGTCACGTGGGTCAGCTCCTGGATACCTGATGAGTGAAGAGATGCACCGTGCAGGACGCAATCTAGACGCCCGAGTTGAGGTGCGCCGACCGCCCCGGGGTTTCCCCGGCCGGAGCGGGGGCGCGGCGGGGGAGCAGGAGCGGGGTGGCCAGCAGGAGCACCCCGGCCAGGGCGATGGCCGTGCGCGGGCCGAGCAGGCTGCCCAGCACGCCCCAGAGGGCCGTCAAGAGCGCGGTCGAGGCCCTGGTGGTCACCTGCCAGGCGGTGAGCGCGCGGGTGACCCGGTCCGGCGCGGTGCGTTCGAGGCGGTAGGTGGCGTAGACGGGATTGAAGACCCCGCAGCAGAAGATCAGCCCGAGTTCGACGCCCATCACCAACAACAGCCCTCCGGTGCCCGGCCCCAGGAAGGCCAGCCCGAGGGGCCAGAGCGCGCGCAGCGCCCCGGCCGCGACCAGGACCCGGTGCTGCCCGAACCGGGTGGCCAGCGGCCGGGCCAGCCGCGAACCGAGCAGTCCGCCGATCGAGGGCGCGGCGAAGGCGAGGCCGTACTGCCACGGCGCGAAGTGGAGCCGCCCGAGCATCAGGACGGCCAGCAGCGGCTCGGCGGCCATCACCAGACCGTTGAACGCAGCGGTGTTGAAGAACAGCGGACGCAGCGTCGCGTCGGCGAGGATGTACCGCCAGCCGTCGAGCAGGTCTCCGGCCCGCATGCGCGCCGCCCGCCGGTGCTCCGGCGGGGACTCCGGACCGGCCGTCGCGCGGATGCCCAGGGCGGAGAGCAGGTAGCTGACCGCGTCGGCCACCACCGTCACCACCGGCCCGAGCAGCCCGATCGCGGCGCCGCCCAGCGGGGGTCCGACGATCGTGGTGGACCAGGCCGTGGACTCGAACCGGGCGTTGGCGACGAGCAGGTCCCCGGCCGGCAGCAGCGTCTTCAGGTACGCGCCGGAGGCGGCACGGAAGATGATGTCGGCCGCCGCGACGACGACCGAGACCAGCAGGAGCTGAAGGAACGTGAGCGCGCCGAGCACGAACGCGGCGGGGATCGTCAGCAGCGCCGCGCACCGCACCAGGTCCATCGCGATCAGCACCGGCCGCTTGCGGCGGAACTCCACCCACGGGCCGAGCGGCACCGCCACGGCCGCGCCCACCGCGGTCCCCACGGCGGAGAGCGCGGCGACCTCCGCCGGCCCGGCGTGCAGCACCCGCAGGGCGATGAGCGGGAAGGCGCCGAAGGCGAGCCACGTGCCGAGCGCGCTGGTCCCATAGGCCGCCCACAGCCACCCGAACCGCCGCCCCAGCCGGTGCCCGCTCCTCATCTCCGACGCCCCCCGCCCCTCACCCGTACAACCGATCCGCGATCGGAGACATCCAAGCGAGCGCCGTACCCCGGGATCAAACAACCATGGAGCCGCCAGGCACAACCGATCGTTGTGGCCGTAGGCTGCCCGGCATGGACCTCGACGCCGTCCGCACCTTCGTCGCCGCCGCCGACGCGGGCCGGTTCCAGGAGGCCGCCGCCGAGCTGGCGATCACCCAGCAGGCCGTCTCCAAGCGCATCGCCGCGCTGGAGCGCCACCTCGGGGTGCGCCTGTTCACCCGCACGCCGCGCGGCGCCCGGCTCACCATCGACGGGCAGGCGTTCCTGCCCCACGCGCGCGAGCTGCTGCGCATCGCCGAACGCGCGGTCGCCTCCGTGCGCGCCGGCCGCCGTCCGCTGCGCGTCGACGTGATCGCCTCGCGCGGTGCGGGGTCGGGCCTGATGCGCGGCTTCCACCGCGCGCACCCCGACATCGACCTCGACGTGGTGTGGCTGTTCGACATCGAGACGGCCCTCGCCGCGATCCGCTCCGGTGAGATCGACGCGTCCTTCCGCGCCGTCGCCGCGCCCGGCCGCCCCCTCCCCGAGGACATCGAGTCCGTCCGGGCGCTCGACGAACCGCTCCAGCTCCTCACCGGCCCCGCCCACGCGCTGGCCGGCGCCCGGTCGGTGCGCCTCGCCCAGCTGGCCGGGCACCGGATCTGGATGCCCGGCATCGTCCCCGGTACCGAGTGGGCCGCCTACTACGACGACCTCGTCGCCGAGTTCGGCCTCACCATCGAGGCGACCGGCCCCAACTTCGGCTCCGACGCGCTCCTCGACACCATCGCCGACACCCCGGCCCTGGCCACCTTCATGGGGGAGCAGACCCGCCTCGTGTGGCCCGCCGGCCACGGCCTGCGCCGCATCCCGGTGACCGATCCGACGCCCGTCTACCCGCACTCGCTCCTCTGGCACCGCGACAACGCCCACCCGGCGCTGGCCGCCCTGCGCGCCCACCTCGCCGCCACCACGGCCGGCCACGACGCCGCCGGGACCTGGACACCGGACTGGGCGCTCCCGCGCCGAACGTGACGGCGAGGCGGGAACAGGCCGTCTGACATGCGGATCTGACGCTGCCGAGGGACACTGGAACCAGTGGTCCTGATCGACGCTGCTCCGGCGAGCACCCGGCCCAAAGTTGATGAGGGGGACCCCATGGGTGTGCTGGCCGTCCTGATCCTCGTCGCCGTCCTGGTCCTGGTCGGCCTCGTCATCTGGCTCCTGGTCCTGACGAAGAGGCGTCGCGGAGCCGCTCAGGGCGAGGAGCAGCCCGGCGCGGACGTGACGCGGTCGTGGACCGGACTCCTGGCCGTCATCGCCGGTGACGTCGCCATCGCCGTCGCGGGAATCTGGGGCATCACGAAGACGGGGAGCCAGGCACAGCAAGTGGTGCCCCTGCTCACCAGCGCGTTCACCGCGATCACCGCCATCACGACGGCGTACTTCGGGATCAAGGCGGTGGCCAACACGGCCAAGGAAGCCATCGAAAGCCCGTCGCCCCCGGGTCCGCAGGGCACTCAGGGCCCGGCAGGCCCCCCGGGACCGCCGGGGCCCCCGGGACCGCCGGGACCGGCGGCGGCCACGGACCGGCCCCCCGCGGTCGCGGCGGAGGGCCGGGGCGGGGCCCGCGCAGGGGGGCCTTGAGGGTTAGAGTCTGCGCTGTGACCGTCACATCGCACGACGAGGGGCCGGGGGCGGGCCGGACACACCTCGAACTGCCGCCGGAGATGCCCCCCGTCACGGAGACATGAGCGGACAGCCGGCAGCACCCGTCATCGACACCCACGTCATCGTCCGCGACGGCGACACGGTCCTGTTGTCCCGGCGGGGCAGCCCGTACGGCTACGGCCGGTGGCACCTGCCGTCCGGAAAGCTCGACCGGGGCGAGCCGCTGCATGCCGGCGCCGCTCGCGAACTGTTCGAGGAGACCGGGCTCACCGTCGACCCGGACGATCTCCGGCTCGTCCACGTCGTCCACCACCGCCAGGAGACCGAAGGGGAGCGGATCGGCTTCTTCTTCGAAGCCCTCGCCTGGGAGGGGGAGCCCGTCAACAGGGAACCGGACAAGTGCCTGGCGCTCACCTGGTTCCCCGTGCACGAACTCCCCGACGACATCATCGAGTACCCGAGGGCCGGCCTGTTCGGCTACCTCGACGGCTCCGGTCCGCTGACGATGCACAACTGGACGTAGCGCCGTCGCTCACCGGCGGACCGCTGCGGTGAGGCGGCGCAGTGCGGCGTGGGCGGGCGGGCCCCAGGTGGGCTTGCCCCCGGGCCGGCCGTGGACGCCGGCGTGTCCGATGTGGAGGCAGGCGAGGGCGCGCAGCACCGCCCAGCCGCGGGCGCGGCGCAGGGTCGCGGCGTCCGGGCTCGGCCGGTACGTCTCGTGGAAGCGGTCGATCGCGCCGTCCGGCAGCAGGATCCAGGCGGCGGCGAGGTCGCAGGCCGGATCGCCGGCGAAGAGGTCACCGAAGTCGATCACGCCGGAGAAGGTGCCGTCCGTGGTCAGGACGTTGGCCGGATGCAGGTCGCCGTGCAGCCACAGCCGCGGGCCCGTCCAGTCCGGCGCGGCGGCGGCGTCCTCCCAGACCGCGCGGACGGCGTCCGGGTCGTGAACCAGGCCCAGTTCGGTGGCCGAGGCGAGCCCGCCGGCGAAGTGTCCGGCGGTGCCGGCCAGCGGGCCACCGCGGTCCCGGCCCTCGGGCGCACCGTCGGGGGCGGGGCGGTGCAGGGCGGTCAGGAAGGCGGCCAGGGCGACGGCCGCCTCCGCGGCGCGCGTGGCGGGGGCGCGGTCGGCGGGCTCGCCCGGGACCCAGGTGGTCACCAGCCAGGGCCGGGGAAACCGCTCGGAGGGTTCACCGAGACGCTGCGGCACGGGAACCGGGAGAGGGAGGCGCGGGGCGAGGCGGGGGAGCCAGGCGTGTTCCTTGCGCAGCAGCGCGTCCGCGGACCGCGTCGCCCAGGGCAACCGGACGGCGAGGTCGTCGCCGAGCCGCCACACCTGGTTGTCCCAGCCGAGCGCTCCGAGCCTCAGGGGCCGATCCGCCAGGTCGGGGTGCTGCTCACGCAGCAGACCCCGGATCAGGTCCTCGGTGATGCCGTTCTCGGTGATCGTCATGCGGAGCAACGGTAGCCGGGCGGTGGCCCGCTTCGGTCACCGCGCCAAGTCCGCGCTCCGAGAAGGTGGTTCGCCCTGCGCCGCCGTCGGGGCGGCAGGCGTTCACGCCCACCGCTCGTCGGCGTGGGCGTTGTCGTACACCACGATTGTCTCCGCCGCGACGTGGCGCGGCAACTGCCCGCTGCCCGCCGACAGTCCGGTCGGCGTCGTCCGGCCCTCCTCCCGCGGCGCGTCGCCTCCTAGACTGCGGGTATGGACGACACGCGGCTCGACCGGCTCGGTTCCGGCAAGTACCTGCTGGTGACCAGCTACCGTCAGAACGGCACACCCGTCGCCACCCCGGTCTGGGTGGTCCGGGACGACGGCGCCCTCGGGGTGTGGACGGTCGCCGACAGCTGGAAGGTGAAGCGGATCCGGCGCCGCCCCGACGTCCTCGTCGGCCCCTGCGACGTGCGCGGCAACCCCACCGGCGACCAGACGCCGGCCACCGCCGAGATCACCGACGCGGCCACCACCGCCCGCTACCGCAAGCTGATCGCCCGCAAGTACGGCGTCGTCGGCCGCCTCACCCTGCTCGGCAGCCGGCTCCGGCGGGGCCTGGACGGCACGGTCGGGATCCGGGTGACCCTCGGGGAGTGAGCGCGTCGCCCCCTCCACGAGCGATGCGCACGGCCGGAGTTGCATCCCCCGCTCCCCGGTCACAGCCTGGAAGGGCGAGAGCGACTCCCCCCCCGAGGCGATCGCGGCTCCGGCAGGGGTTTCGCGCAGCGTCACCGCCGACCAAGGGGCAGCTATGGACAGGCACCAGGGACTTCATCACCACGGCGACGGCGACCCGACCCTCGGCTCGCACGGCATGCTGCTCCTCGGCGGAGAGTTCTTCCACATGTCGCACCTGCCGATGTTCCGGTCGCCGCACAACTTCCGGGTCGTCCTGGAGGTGGGCTTGGCCGACACCGCCGCCTCGGTGGTCCGCTCCCACCGGCATCTCGTGCCCGAGGAACCGTACGACACGTACGTCCCCGACGACTTCCCGATGAGCGAGCTGGATCCGCGGGGCTCCGGTCCCCGGCGCACGTCGATGACCGGCAAGCTCGTCTGCGGGCACTTCGAGCGGGAGGGCGGCCAACACCCGCCGCTCGCCGAGCGAACCGTCGTGACCGTGCAGAACGTCGTGCACTTCGCGGAACTCGATGTGCGGGCGAAGCACCGCGACGACGGCGAGCTCGGCTACCTCTGCTTCGGCCGCGGAGGGCGGCTGTACCTCGCCCACGTGATCACCGGGGCGCCCGACTTCGACCAGGTGCTCACGGTCCGAACCGTCCCCGGCACCGCGACCGACCCGCTCGGACAACGGCTGCCCGACGACGACGCCACCCTGGAGAAGTTCTTCGCGGAGCGCTTCGCCGTGGCCGAACGGGTCGGCATCCTCGGGCGGACCGACGAACCGGACCGCCGGGTGGTTCCCCCGCAAACCGTGGACGGGGCGTTCTCCGTCGCGCCCCCGAGCGGCGTCCACGGGTTCCGGGTCCGGCTGGAGGCGCAGCGGGAGGTGTACATGGAGACCGGCGACCTTCGCGAACCCGGCCATCACCACGGCTGATCGGGGGCGCCGGTCCGGATCCGGGCGGCCCTCGGGGAGTGAGGGCCACCCGGGGGACGCGTCCTACGACGCGTTCAGCACCGAACCCTTCAGCTCCAGGCCGCCGGTCCGCGGCTCACCGGTCCCCAGGTCGGCCTGCCGGAACCGCACCGACTCCGTGGACTCCCGCACCCCGTCCCTCACCGTCGGCAGGGTGATGTCCGCGGTGGTACGCCCCGCGGGGATGTCCACCCACAGGTAGAGCCCGTTCACCTTGGACAGCGGGCGCTCCGGGTCGGGCTTCTCGCCGCTCATCTCCCGCAGCCAGCTCGCCGGGACGTCCTTGGTGGACACCTCCGGCGCGGTGGCCGGTGCCACCACGAACAGCGCGCCCATGTCCACGTCGACCGCCTCGGACAGCGACACCCGCCACTTCAGCGACTGCCCCTCGGTCACCTCGCCGGCGACGGGCGTGACGGTCATCGTGGGCGCCGGGTCGTCGTCGTGGACGGTGACACCGCCCCGGTAGGAACCGACGACCGCACCGCGGACCGCCTTGACCAGCACGTCGTACGACACGTCGGTGCCGTACCGGGTGTTGCCTTTCACCTCGACCGGTACGTCGATGTCGTGACCGCCCGGACGCACCGTCACCAGCCGGTCGGTGGCCTTGCCGGTGACCGGGTTGATGACGTACACCCGGACCTGACCGCTGCCGCCCCGGCCCGTCACCCGCGCCGGGACCCGGTAGGTGCGCACACCCGAGTCGCCCTCGGCCACGGTCGTCCGGCCGATGTCGACCCGCGGCAGCGCCTCGGTCCGCACCGCCGGCGTCCCCGGCCGCCAGCCCCACGCGTCCATGAGCCAGGCCCGCCCCGACGACGAACGCGGTGTCAGCTGGAGCGACTTGACCGACCCCAGGTCCACCCCGGTGCGGCCGGCCGCCGGCAACGGCACCCGGATCTCGCGGGCCCAGTAGGAGGCGGTCCGCTGGCTGCCGGGCAGCCCGTCCAGGGCGACCCGGCCGAGCTTCGCCTTCTTGCCGGCGGTGTCGGTGAGGGACACGTCCAGCTGCGTACCCTTGGAGTTCGGCGGCACGAACATCCGGAGCGCGAGGGCCTTGGCGCCGGACAGGGACACCGGCTTGCGCACGGTCACCCGGGCCGGGGTGCCGGTGCGCGTCCAGTGCAGCGCGATCGCGTGCCGGCCCGCCTCCCGGCCGATCTCCCACTGCGCGAAGTGCGGCGAGGACCCCTTGGCCCCCTGCCCCAGACAGGCCTGGGCCGGGCTCGGGTCGACCGCGGCGCACAGCGTGCCGCCGGTCACCGACACCCCGCCGTCCGGCAGGAACCCGCCGGACCGCCGGGCACCCACCGCGTGGGTGAGGACCCGCGCCGGGTCCGCCGACGGCGCCCGCCTGCCGGAGCCGTCCAGCAGCGGCCGTACCCGGTCGTCCCCGGCGAGGAACAGCCGGGCCGCTGCGGCGATGTACGTCGAACCGGCCCGGTGCTGCCGGTCGGCGGTCAGCCGGGTCGCCGCCCGCTTGCCGCACACCTTGTCCGGGTGCTGCGGCTCGTCGTAGAAGTCGTCCTCGGCGGGCGCCGCGGCCTGGCCGGGCGTCCACTCCGAGTTGAAGAAGTTGTGGTTGGCGCCGATGACGTACACCGCGCTGTGCAGCGCGGCACCGTTGCCGACCCCGCGCGTGCCGTCGACGTACACCTCGCCCTGCAGGTCGGAGACGTCACCGTCGCAGCCCGGCAGGATGGTCACCGACGGCACGTCGGGCACCGGGTTCTGACCGAAGACGGTCGGGCCGATCAGGACGGTGCCCCGGACGGTCCAGCGCACCGGCCCGTGGTAGCCGTCCTGCTCGGCGGGCGGCGCGGCGAGGCTGTCCAGCGCGGCCCGGTTGACGCCCTCGCCGCCCCGCGAGTGCCCGACCAGCAGCACCCGGGACAGGTCGGCGCGGGGCGCCTCACGGACCACCTTCGGGGCGGCCCCGGGGTGTTCGGCCCAGTCGGCCCAGTGGGCCAGGTGCAGCCGCACCAGGGACGAACGGGCCTGCGCGCCGCCGTCCTCCGCCGCGAAGTCCTGACCGTTGATCCCGTTGGCCGAGACCGACACGGTCACATAGCCCTGGGAGGCGAGCAGCCTCTGGTCCCGCAGATAGCCGCGGTGGCTCGGGACCGGCTTGGTCCCGGCCGGGCAGGGCCAGGTGCCGCTGCTGTCCATGCGGCCCTTGTAACACGTGTAGTGGCGGCCGTGCAGGAACAGGGCCAGCGGCCGCTTGCCGGTGGCGCCGACCGGGGCGACGACCACCGCGCGCATCTCCACCGGCTTCGCAAAGCCCGGCAGCCGCACCGACTTCAGCCCGTACTCGCCGGTCCTGGTGCGGTACGCGCCGGGCTTGCCCGGGTCCACGCCGTTCGCCGGCAGCGGGGCCGGCAGCCGTGGCGCCGACGCGGCACCGGCCGTCTCCCGCGCGTCCAACCGCCGCCCGCCGGACCAGACTTGCAGCCCCTGGAGCCCGGTCGCCCGCCGTCCGTCGAGCGGGAGCCGGAAGGTGTGTCCGTCGGCGGCCGGCCGCGGCACACCCAACAGCTCGTCCCCCGCGCGGAACTCGACTCGCGCGTCGCCCATCGGCACCGGCTCGCGGGACCGCCACACCAGCTGCGGCGCCGAGCCGCCGCCGGCCAGCCGCCACCCCGGCGGCAGCGGCGCGTCACCCGTCGGCACGCCTGGTCTCGCGGGCGGTTGGGAGTGGGCGACCGCCACTCCCGGGGATGCTCCCGCCACCGCGAGCAACGCGGCGGCGGTCACCCATATGCGCCGGGCACGGACCACAGTTCCTCCTCGAACCCCGAGCACGGACGTCCCGGCCCTCCCGGGCGTCCCTCGTCCCGGGAGGATGAGAAGCGGAGGCTGTGGGTTGCTTGTGAAGGAAGGGTGATCGCTCACATCGGCGAGCGGGGTGTACCCCAACAGGGCCGAGCCGGCGCCGAGTTCGGCCCCGGACCCCGTGCGCGGCGGCCGAACGCGACGGACCGCTCGCCGGCCGGCCGCTCAGCGGAGTACGGCGGTCAGGTCCAGGCCCGGTACGGCTCGTCGATCAGCTGGAAGACCGGCTCACCGCGCACCGGGTCCTTGGCGGTGGACAACCGGACCCGGTCGCCGCTGTGGATCCCGACCGGCGGGCCCATGACCCTGCCGCGTACGACGAAGCCCTCGGCCATCTCTATCAGCGACACGTTGCGCGCCGCGGGCGTGTTGCGATGCACCACGGTGGAGTGGCGGACCGTGCCGACGCCCTCGCTGCGCTCGGTGCGCAGCTCGCTGCCCTGGCAGACCGGACAGAGCAGCCGGTGGTACATCGCGGTGCCGCACCAGGTGCAGCGCTGGAAGAGGATGGCGTCCTTGGAGTCCGCGGCGGGATCGAGAACACCCGCAGCGGAACCGGCCGCCGGATGCGAGGTGCTTGCTGAGTGGTGGTACACGCTGGTCAACTCCCTGCGCTCGGCCGGATCCCGTGTGCCCGGCGCAGACCGGGCACACGTGTGCGCGGTTGCCGTGCCACCGTGCACGCCGTCAGGGTATGGCACTCAGTGTCACTCGTAAAGGCACTCCGTACCCCAAATTTGCGTCGGCAGTGGCCCGCGGATCAGCCGCGGCCGAGCGCCGTCTCCAGTTCCTGCACCACCCGCCACAGCGGGGCGTCCCGGCGGGCCACCAGCACCACCACGTCGTCGGACTGCGCCGGTCCCGCCTCGGCGTCGCCGGCGCCGAGCCAGGCGGCGGCCACCGGAGTGGCCTTCGGCGGGGTGGCCGCCTGGGCGGCCGTCGTCCGGCCGAACGTGCGCTGCACGAGTCCCAGCGCGTGGTCCACCGCCGCACCCGGGTCGTCCTTGCCGTCCGACCGCAGCCAGGAGCGCAGCGCGTTGTTGTGCGCGGCGACGACCGCGGCCGCGATCACGTCGGCGTTCAGGGTCCCGTCGGGACGCCCCGCGAACCGCGCGCGCAGGTACTCGGCGAGCGCCCGTTCGTAGCGCCAGACCACCGAGAGCTCGTAGGCCCGCAGGCCCGGCACCTGCCGGGTGAGGCGGTAGCGCTGCACGGAGAAGGTCGGGTTCTCGGCGTACATCCTGAGCACCAGCCGGGCCGCGTCGCAGACCCGCCGCACCGGATCGTGCTCCGGGCCGCCCGCCGCGAGGAATGCGGTCATGTCGGCCAGGCAGCGCTCGTGGTCGGGGAAGACCACGTCCTCCTTGGAGGGGAAGTAGCGGAAGAACGAACGCCGGCCGACCCCGGCCAGGGCCACGATGTCGTCCACCGTGGTCTGCTCGTACCCGTGTTCCAGGAAGAGCCGGAAGGCCGCCCCCACCAGGGCGTCCCGGATCGGCGGCTTCGCGGCCGGCGCCGCGCTGCTGGAGCTCATGGACGGGAACGTAGCATCCTGGGCCGGTTTCGTGACACTCAGTGCAGAAAGAGCGGCCCTTTGAGGGAACTGAGTGCTTCCGAGATCACCCCGGTGGACGGGGCTGGCCGAAAACCGCCGTACTCTGCGGCGTAACCTTTCTCCGCCGTCGGCGACGACGACGACCCGTACCGCACTTCCCCGACCCCGCGCCGTCCCGAGGAGCCCCCATGCCGGCCGCCCGCCCCCGCCTGCTCTACGTCACGTACCTGGCGTACCAGGCCCGCGGGCGCCGCTACTGCGACGAGGACGTCCACCTCACCTCGCGGCTGCGCGACCACTTCGACCTCGCCCTGTGCCATCCGCTGGACGCGGCGGCCCTGATGGACGGCTTCGACGCCGTCGTCGTCCGCAACAGCGGTCCGGTCCTCGGCTACCAGCGGGAGTACGACGCCTTCCGCGCCCGCGCGCTCGCCACCGGCGCCCTGGTGTACAACCCGCTCACCGGAAAGGCGGACATGGCCGGCAAGCAGTACCTGCTGGACCTGACGGCCGCCGGCTACCCGGTGATACCGACCGTCGACCGCGTCGAGGACGTGGGCCGGCTGCCCGCCGCCGGGCAGTACGTGGTCAAGCCGAAGCTCGGCGCGGACTCCCTCGGCCTGCGCGTCGTTTCGGGCAGCCGGCTCGCCGGACTCACCGCCGGGGACATCCTGATCCAGCCCCGCGTCGACTTCGTCCACGAGGTGTCCTTCTACTTCGTCGACGACGACTTCCAGTACGCCCTGTACGCCCCCGACCCCCGGCGCCGCTGGGAGCTGGTGCCCTACGCGGCCACCGCCGCCGACCTGGAGTTCGCCCGCCGGTTCGTCGACTGGAACGACCTCGGCCACGGCATCCAGCGCGTCGACGCCTGCCGCACCCCGGACGGCGGTCTGCTCCTGGTGGAACTGGAGGACCTCAACCCCTACCTGTCCCTGGAGGCGCTCCCGGAGGAGGCCAGGGACGCCTTCGTCACCGCCTTCACGGCATCCCTGAGCCGGTTCGTGCAGGGGGCGCTCAGCCCCGCCTGACCGGGGAAGGATTCCTCCCAGGTCGGGTTGCCCCCCTGTACCTGGGCGTCACCGGGCTCGCCCCGGACGTCAGCCCGCCGGCCAGGCCGCCATCGCCGCGTCGGCCACGCGCTCCAGGGTCTCCCGGGTCGCCCCGTCGACCGCTTGCTGGTTCATCCCCTGGACGACCGCCGCGTAGAAGGCCGCCAGCCCGTCGGCGTCCGTGTCGGCGGGGAGCCGCCCCGCGTCGACGTCGGTGCGGATGCAGGCGGCGAGCGAAGCCTTGGTCTCCTCGCGCATCGCACGCAGCTTGTCCTTCACGTCCTGGGAACCGGGGGAGCAGTTGGCCGCCCCGGTGATGATGACGCAGCCGGGCGGGTGGCCCGGGTCGGTGTAGTCGGCGGCGAGCTGCCGCAGCAGCGTGCTGATCGCCGAGCGGGCGTCCGGACCCTGCGGCAGCCGGGCCCCGTAGGTGCGCCGGTACAACTGGACGGCCTCGTCGAACAGTTGCCGCTTGTCACCGAAGGCGGCGTACAGGCTCGGCGGGTTGATCCCCATCGCCTCGGTGAGGGAGGCGACGGACGTCGTCTCGTAGCCGTGCGTCCAGAACTCGCGCAGGGCGGCGGCCAGGGCCTGATCGCGGTCGAAGGCGCGCCGGCTCCGCCTGGAAGGGGCCTTGTCCCGGCTGTGTCCGGTGCTCATGGCCCCAGCCTACCGTCATCTGTAGCGACCGCTAAAGATGCTCTGCTATCGTCGCCGACGCCCTGGCTTTAGCGATCGCTAAAGTCGGCTGGCCGAGTCGCCCGACACCACGAAAGGCACCCGAGATGGCTGCGCCCACACCCCCCGCCTTCGCCCGCACCGTGCGCGGCTCCGGCCCCGGTCTCCTCCTCGCCCACGGCGCCGGCGGCGGCATCGAGGCCAACTACGGGCCGATCCTGGAGGAGCTCGCCGCACGGCACACCGTCGTGGGCGTCGACTACCCGGGCACCGGCGCCACCCCGAGGGCCGAAGGTCCCCTCGATCTCGACGAGTTGGCCGATCAGCTGGTCGCGGCGGCCGACGCCGAGGGCCTCGACACCTTCGCGGTCAGCGGGTACTCGCTGGGCGGCCCCGTCGCGATCCGCCTCGCCGCGCGTCACCCCGAACGGGTCGGCTCACTGGTGCTGAGCGCGACGTTCGCCCACGCCGACACGCGAACCGCCCTCGCCGCCTCCCTCTGGCAGCAGCTGTTCGCGAGCGGCCGGCACGACCTTCTCGCCGAGTACCTGACCCTGATGACGCTGGGCGAACCGGCCTTGAACGCCCTCACTCCCGCCCAGGTCCGCGCCTCCGCCGAGCAACTGGCCTCGTCCCTCCCCGCCGGCACCGGCGACCAGGTCGACCTGGTGCGCAGGGTCGACGTCCGCGGTGACCTCGCCGGGATCGCGGTACCGGTCCTCGTCGTCGTCACCACCGCCGACCCGCTCGTCTCCCCGTCCCTCCAGCGACGGCTCGCCGCCGGCCTGCCCGCCGCCGAGACCGCCGAACTCCCCACCGGGCACCTGCCGTTCGTCGAACGACCGCGGGACTGGTTCGGGCTCATCGACGATTTCCTCACGAAGCACCGGGGACGGTAGCGGGCCGCCGTCGATGCGCCGGTGCGCCCAGGCCGTCGACGGAGCGAGCTCCCGCCCGGGGCGCCGTCGGTGGTCGCCGGTACCGTCCTGCCGTATGAAGATCGAATCCCTTCTCGAAGACCTGGAGAGCGGCGACGCCGCGCGCGCGGAGGCCGCGGTCGAGCAGGCCGGCGGTGCGGTGCCGACGCTGCTGCGGGGGCTGGCCGGGGTGCGGCGAACCGCTGATCTCCAGCCGGTCATGCGGGTGTTGGCGCGCCTCGGTTCGCCGGCCTTCGACGCCGTGCTGGCGGCCTGGGACCGCCAGGAGGTGACGGACTGGCAGGCGGGCCGGCTCCTCGGCGTGTTCGACGAGCGCTGCGCCGACCGGTACGCGGCCCTGGCGGCCGATCCGGACCACGGCAGGTCGTCCCACGGCTTCCAGGGCCTCGTCCGGCTGCGCGCCGACTCCGAGGCCGGACTGCGGGCCCTGGTGGAAAGCCATGCCCGCGGCCGCCTCGTCCCGTACCGGGCCGCCGACTACGCCCGCCTGCTGCACGAGTCCTTCCGGCCCCGGCTGCGTTCCCTGCGCCGCGACCCGGCCGCGTCCCCGCGGACCCGGCGGGGCGCGATGGCGGCGCTGCTGGCGGGCGGCGGCGCCGACGCACTCGACGACCGCGACCGCGCGGCGATCGAGCGGCTGATCCGGGTGAAGCTCCCGCACGAGACGCCCAGGCTCCCGTCGCCGACCCTGAGCGGCTGGTGGATGGCCGTGCCCGGGGCGACGTACGAGGGTGTCTTCGAGGCACTGGGCCTGCACGACCGGCGGCCCGTCACGATCTCCGCCGGTCTCCACGCGGCGGAGGGCCGGGAGATCCGCGTGCCCGGACCGGACGGCGCCGACCGCACCGTGGGGCGGGCCTTCGTCACCCCGGAGCTGGACGGCTGGCGCTTGGTCTTCGGTCCGTTCGACCTGCTCGTCGGCGACCCCTGGGACGGCATGATCGAGACGGTCGAGCGGGTCAGCGACCACTGCGGCCAGGCCCAGTTCTTCTTCCTGGACGACGCCGGCGGCTCCGACGTGTGGATCGTCGCCGAGAACGGCCGGGTGATCCGCCAGTACGCCGCCGAGGGCGACCCCGAGTGGGAGGGCGACCCGCTGCCCTGGGAGACCCTCGCGGTCGACGACCCGGACTTCGACCCCGAGTACGACGAGGCCCCGCCCAACGCGGGCACCACGGGCGCCCGGTCCGCCTGCGGGTACCTCTCGGTCGACCCCGGCGAGGTCGGCCCGGACACCGGCGTACGCGGCCACGGCTGGCTGGCCGTCACCGCACCGGGTGTCGGCCACGGTGCGTTCCCCGGCACGCTCCCCGTCTGACCGGCGCCCATAGCACCCCCTCCCTTCGATAGCAAGACTCGACCTATGCGTGAAGTTTGAACTAGTTTCGTGGTACCTACCACATTCATCCGCAAAGGTGACGATCCGGTGACACGTAGGCAGGAGGCCCAGGGCGTGCCGTTCCGCGGCCCCGCCCTGGCCGCCGCGCGCACCCTGGCCCAGGGCGCGTCCCTGCTCACCGCCCTGCTCGGCGCGGTGGGACTGGCTGGATGGATCTTCGGCGTCGACCTCCTCAAGAGCGCACTGCCGGGCGGTGCCCCGGCGATGAAGACGAACGCCGCTGTGGCCTTGCTCGTGCTGGGCCTCGCACTGGTCGTGCTGGCGCGCCGGCCGGTGGCCGGGAAGGCGGTGGCCGGCGCCCGTGCGGGCGCGGTGCTGGCCACGGCGATCGGCGGACTGACCGTGGCGGAGTACGTCACCGGAGCCGGCCTGGGCATCGATCAGCTTCTGTTCCGGGACGACACCGTGGTGGCGGGGACCGGAACGGCCGGGCGGATGGCACCGAGCGCGGCCGCCGCGCTGACGCTCGCGGGGGTCGCCGTGCTGTGCATGAGCATGCGCCGGCTGCCCGCCTGGACGAGCCAGATCGCGGGCCTGGCCGTCCTCTGCCTGGGCCTGCTGCGGCTGTACGGCCTCGCCTACGCCGCACCCGAGCTCGAACGGTTCGGTGCCTACATGGCCCTGCCCACCGCGCTGGCCCTGGTGCTGCTGGGCGGCGCCGTCTTCCTGGCCCGCCCGGACGAAGGACCGGCCGGCCTGCTGATGAACGCGGGCACCATGGGGCCGCTCGGGCGCCGGCTGGTCGTCGCCAACCTGGTCGTCCCGCTGCTGCTGGGCTGGGCCGTCCTCGCCGGCCGGGACGCGGGGCTGTACGGCGGCCGGCTGGCCACGGCGCTGCTGGTGTGGGGACACGCCACCGTCTTCACCGTCCTCGTCCTCGCCGCCCTTCCCGTGGGCCGCCGCGTCGAGGTGGCGCACGCCCGGGCCGAGTGGCAGGTACGGCAGAACGAACTGCTGCAGGCGTTCATGGACCACACGCCCGCGGAGGTGTTCATCACGGACCTGGACGGTCGCTTCCTGGCGGTCAACACCCGCTTCGAGGAGAGCACCGGCCTGCCGTACGAACGGGTGGTGGACCGGCGGGCCCCGGACGTCCTGCCGCCCGCGCTCGCGCGGCACCTGGGGGCCGACGACCTCGGCGCACTGGCGCGCGGCAGCGCGGTGCAGCGCGAGGAACGCCTCCCCCTGCCGGGCGGGCCCCGGGACGTGCTGACCACGCTGTTCCCGTTCACCGACCCGTCCGGCCGGCCCTACGCCGCCTGCGGGGTCGTCCTCGACGTCACCGAACGCGTCGCCGCCCAGCGGGAGGTCCAGCGGGCCCACCGGCGCTTCCACGCGCTGCTGGAATCCGCACCCGACGCCACCCTGATCACGGACGGCGACGGCATCATCGTCATGGCCAACGCCCAGGTGGAAGGGCTCTTCGGCCACAAACCGGACGCCCTCGTCGGCACCAGGGTCGTCGACCTGGTGCCCGGTCCGCGGCACCGGCGGCACAGCGCGCTGCTGAACACCTACCTGCGGCGGCGCGACGGGAAGCCGATGGTCCTGGACCGGGACCTGTACGGGCTGCACGGCGACGGCGGCGAGTTCCCCGTCGAGGTCAGCATCAGCACCCTCCAGGCCGAACAGGAGACGCTGGTGTTCCTGACCGTCCGGGACATCACCGAGCGCAGACAGGCCGAGGCCGACCGCGCCCAGCGCTACGAACACCAGCGGCACATCGCCTACACCCTGCAGCACAGCCTCATGGGCGAGCCGCCCCGCCTGCCGCACCTGCCCAGCGCCCACCGGTACCTGGCGTCCGTCCAGGACCCCGGGGTCGGCGGCGACTGGTTCGACATCATCCCGCTGGACGCACACCGCACCGGCATCGTCATCGGCGACGTGATGGGCCGGGGCCTGGAGGCGGCGGCCGTCATGGGCCAGCTGCGCGCCGCCTCCCACGCGCTGGCCCGTACCGGCATACCGCCCGGCCGGCTGATGACCGGGCTGGACGCGTTCGTCGGCGACCTGGCGGACCAGCTCGTCACCTGCACCTACCTGGTCATCGACCAGGACGCCCGCGAGGTCACCCTGTGCTCGGCCGGACACATGCCGGTCATCGCCCTCCCCCCGGACGGGCCCGCCCACCGGCTGCGGACCCCGGTCGGCGTACCGCTGGGCGTCAACGGCCTGTCCGGCACCGCGGTCCCGTTCCGGGAGACGACCCAGCCACTGCCCTCGGGCAGCACGCTCGCGCTCTACACGGACGGACTGGTCGAGCGGCCCGGCACCGACATCGACGCCCAGATCGACGTCCTCGCCCGCACCCTCCACGGCGCGCTGAAGGACGATCCCGCCGGCCCCGACGCCCTGGACGAGGCCGCGTCCCTCCTGGTCGGCACCCTCATCCCGGACACGACCCTGCACGACGACGACGTGACGCTGCTCCTGGTCGGCCTGCCGGCCCCGGGCTGAGCACCGGCGCCCGCCCCCGGCCGGCAGCGGCGGCCACCGGTACGGCGGGGCCGCACACCGTGCCCCGGCGGGAAGGCTTCACAGATGCACGCCGTACTGCACGCACTGTCGATCACCGGATCCATGACCTGGGAGATCACCTGGGCCCTGATCCTGGGCTTCGCCCTGTCCGCCGTCGTCCAGGCCGTGGTCCGGAAATCCACCGTCGTCTCCCTGCTGGGCGACGACCGGCCCCGCACCCTCGCCGTCGCCGCGGGCCTGGGCGTGGCGTCCTCCTCCTGCTCCTACGCCGCGGTGGCGCTGGCCCGCTCGCTGTTCCGCAAGGGCGCGGACTTCACCGCCGCGATGGCCTTCGAGATCGCCTCCACCAACCTCGTCGTCGAGCTGGGCGTCATCCTGGCGCTGCTGATGGGCTGGCAGTTCACCGCCGCGGAGTTCGCCGGCGGCACCGTCATGATCGTCGTGCTGGCCGTCCTGTTCCGCCTGTTCCTGAGCGAAGGGCTGCTGCGTCAGGCCCGTGAACAGGCAGAAAAGGGGCTGGCCGGGTCGATGGAGGGCCATGCGGCGATGGACATGTCCGTGTCCCGCGAAGGCTCCTTCGCCTGCCGGCTGTTCTCCCGCGAGGGCTTCACCGCCACCAGTCACGTCTTCGTCATGGAATGGGCGGCGATCCTGCGCGACCTCGTCGTCGGACTGCTCGTCGCCGGTGCGATCGCCGCCTGGGTCCCGGACTCCTTCTGGCGTGCGTTCTTCTTCGACGGCCACCCGCTGGCGGCCAAGCTGTGGGGTCCCGTCGTCGGCCCGCTGGTGGCGATCGTCTCGTTCGTGTGCTCCATCGGCAACGTTCCGCTGGCGGTGGTGCTGTGGAAGGGAGGCATCAGCTTCGGCGGCGTGGTGGCGTTCGTCTTCGCCGACCTGCTGATCCTGCCGATCCTCAGCATCTACCGGAAGTACTACGGCGCGAAGACGGCCGCCTTCCTCCTCGGCACCTTCTACCTGGCGATGGTCGTGGCCGGATACCTCGTGGAGTTCGCCTTCGGCAGCCTCGGCCTGATCCCCGACCAGGCCGCCGCACGGCTCCCCACGGAGGGGATCGGCTGGAACTACACCACCTGGCTCGACATCGCCTTCCTCGTCCTCGCCGCCGTGCTCGTGGTGCGGTTCCTGCGCACCGGCGGGCTGCCCATGCTGCGCATGATGGGCGGCGCACCCGCGAGCGGCCACGGTCACGGCGACCACGGGTGACCGCCACCGCCCGACGCGCCCGGCGGGCCGGCGCGCGGGAGGTACCTGAACGGGGCCGCGGCGGGCGCCGTATCTCAGCTCGGGGCGTGACAGCCCCGTATCCGCGGGACGGAAGGAGAGAGCCAGGTGCCGACACCGCCCGACCCCGAACAGCCGCCGCCCGGAGGGGTGCTGGAGCCCGTCCGGGTCCTGCGGCCCCGCCGTTTCGACGCCCTCGCGGAGCTGATGCGGGAGTTCCGGCCCGACCCGGTGACGTTCGAGCCCCTCGGCGCGGCACCGCAGGCGCGGACGGCCCACCCGGCCGAGGCCGACACCCAGGAACTCCCGCCCGTCCCCCCGCCCCGGCCGGCTCGCTCCCGTCCCGCGGCCACCCCCGCCACGGGCACCCCCGGCTCCCGCCCCGGGCCGCGCCGGGCCGCCGTCGCCGTGGCCGTGGCCGCCGCGGCACTCGTCGGCTTCGGCGGTGCCCTGCTGCTCCCCGGCCGCCAGCAGGCCGCCGCCACCGCCGCCCCGTCCCCGCCGGCCACGACCGCACCGCCCGCCACCGCCCCGTCCCCGCCGGCCCCCGGCGCATCGGCCGCCGCCCCCACCGCGCCCACCGCCGCGACCGACCCGGACGGCCCCGGCACCCTCCGCCAGGGCGACACCGGCCCCGAGGTCACCGACCTCCAGCAACGCCTGCTGCGCATCCCGGACGTCTACCGCGACGGCACCGCCAGCGGCACCTACGACGTCACGCTCACCGAGGCCGTGGCCCGCTTCCAGCTCTGGTACGGCATCAGCGGTGACGAGACGGGTGTCTACGGGGACGACACGCGCCGCGCGCTGGAGTCCCGCACCGGCTTCGGAGACGATGCATGAGCGCGCGGGGTACGAGCACCCGTAACCCAGTGGCGGCGGACGGGAGCGGACGGCATGGCGGACGAGAGCGGCGCGCGGGACGAGACGGCGGAGCCGAGCGGCTTCTTCGACCGGCTGGACCCGGACATGTGCGTGGTCACCGTCTCGGCGAGTGGCGAGCGGGACGGCTGCCTGGTCGGCTTCGCCTCGCAGTGCTCCATGAAGCCGCCCCGGTTCGCCGTGTGGCTGTCCAAGGCCAACCGCACCTACCGGCTCGCCCGGGCCGCCCAGTTCCTCGCCGTCCACCTGCTCACCCGGGACCAGCGGGAGCTGGCGGAACTCCTCGGCGGGGAGACGGGCGACGAGACCGACAAGTTCGCCCGGCTGCGCTGGCGGGAGGGACACGGCGGCACCGCCGTCCTGACGGACGCGGCGGCCTGGTTCGTCGGCACCATCCTGCACCGCACCGACGGTGGCGACCACGTCGGCTTCGTGCTCGACCCGGTCCAGTGGGGCGAGGGGCGGGGCGGGCCGCTGCTGCGGCTCTCCGACGCCATCGGCATCGAGGCCGGCCACCCCGTGGACTGAGCGGGCCCCGCTCCCGGACGGCACCGCCAGGCCCCGTCGTGCGGATCGTCCCGGCGTCGCGGGGCCCGGTGCGGAGGCACCACAGCTCGCAGCCGGCCCGGTGCCGGCGACAGGCCCTAGCCGTCCGCGCCCGGCTCCTCCTCCAGGGGCATCCGGATGTCCACCACACACACGTCGTCCCGCCGCTCCTCGGCGAGCATCGAGGCGAGCAGTGCGTCCAGGGAGTCGGACTCGCCGCAGCCCTGGCTGCGCACCGCCTCGGCCAGCCGGGCGAAACCCGCGTCGAGACCTTCGCCGGGGCGCTCGACCAGGCCGTCGGTGTAGAGCAGCAGCCGGTCCCCGGGCTCCAGCCGCAGTTCCCGCGCATCGTAGGCGGGGGTCGACATCGCGCCGAGCAGCATGCCGCCGGGCCGGTCCAGGAAGCGCACCTCGCCCCGGCGCACCAGCAGCGGCGGCGGGTGCCCGGCCTGCGCCCAGGCCAGGACGTGCTGGTCGGGGTCGTAGCGGGCCAGCATCATGGTGGCGGTGATCTGGCCGTCCCGGGAGTGCAGCAGCAGCTGGTTCAGCCGCGCCAGGGCCCCGGTGAGCGAGGAGCCGGTGCTGACCATGCCCTTCGCGGTGAATCTGAGCTGGGCCATGGTGGCCACGGCGTCGATGCCGTGGCCCGCCACGTCGCCGACCACGAACAGCGCGTCGGAGTCGGGCAGTTCGATGGCGCTGAACCAGTCGCCGCCGACGTGGATGCCGGCCTGCGCGGGCAGGTAGGCGACCTCGACGCGCAGCCCGGCCAGCCGCACCGGCTTGCTGGGCAGCGGCAGCAGGGCGTGCTGCAGCCGGGCCGCCAGGGCCCGTTCGGCCTGGAGGATGCCGCGCTGGAGGAGCATCGCGCGTTCGCTCTCCACCAGTGCCAGTTCCGCGCTGCGCTGCGCGGTGAGGTCCTGGACGAAGCCGTGCACCTCGACCGGGGTGCCGTCGGGCGCCGTGACGGCCTCCGCGACCATCCGCAGGTGCCGGACGCCGGCGGGCGTGTCGATACGGAACGGCACGTTGAACGGCCGTCCCCGGGAGACGAGCTCGGCGATGGCGTGGGCCAGCGGGCCGGTGTCCTCCGGCAGCGCCAGGTCGGGCAGCTGCTCCAGCCGGACCGGTTCCTGGCCGGGGACCAGGCCCAGCACGGCGTACGTCTGCGCGGCCCAGGAGATCTCCTGGGTGACCAGGTTCCAGTTCGCCCAGCCCAGGTTGCCGAGCCGCTGCACGTCGGCGAGGCGCTGCTCCTGCCGGTCCACGGGGTCGTGCCGCAGCCAGGTCACCACCAGGCCCTCGCCCAGCGGGGCCGCCCGCACGGTGTAGGTGGCGGTCACGGGCACCCCGCCGATCACGTCCTGGTAGGCGAACGGGTCGCCCTCGAAGGGCACGCCGGTCTCCAGGGCCTGCAGATAGCCCTGCCACAGCGGTTCGCCCGCGACCGACGGGTAGCTTTCCAGGATGAGGCTGCCGACCATGTCCCGGCCGGTCCGGCCGAACACGTCGACCGCCTCCGGGGTGGCGGCGTCGATGCGGTAGTCCTCCACCTCGCCGGAGGGTCCGCGCAGCGGGGTCAGCAGGGTCGCCGCGCCCGGCAGCGCGTCGAACACCGCCTGCACGGTGGGGGAGAGGTCTCCGGGCGCGCCGTTCTGCGGGCTGTCGAAGGCCCGCAGCCGGCCCGCGCACAGCCGGCTGACGGCCCGCAGCAGCTCCCGCTCGCGCGACGTGAACGGTCCGTCCCGGCGGCGCAGCAGCCCGAGGACGATGTGGGCGGTCTCCCCGGCCGGCAGGGGCAGCCAGGCGCGGGTGGGCCACCGCTCCGGGGGATCCCCGATGAGCAGGTAGCGCGTGCGGTCGACGGCGAGGTCCTCCAGCCAGCGGGGCTCCCCGGACCGCAGGGCGTCCATCGCGGCCACGCTGGTCACCGGGGGCAGTTGGCGCCACTGGGCGGCGAGGGTGGGGTCGATGCCGGCGTAGGCGATCAATCTCAGGCCGCCCTCGGGCAGCCGCTCGTACAGCATCACCGCGTCGCCGCCCACCTCCTGCGCCAGGTGGTCCAGCAGGCATCCGGCCAGTTCGTGCGGCGAGCCGACCCGGACGAGGTCGCGGGCGATGTGCGCGAGGACTGCCGAGAGCTCCGCGGTGCCGGCGGGCGCGATCCCGGCGGAGCCGGTCTCGGCGGCCGGTGCCGTCGGGGTGGCGGCGGGCCGTTCCATGGGCGGCAGGGCACCCAGGGTGAGCCAGCACTGTTCGAGGAGGGTGCGGTTGCCGTCCTTGGCGCGCTGGGTCAGCTCCTCGTGGGCCGCGTCCGGCGTACAGCCGGTGAGAGCCATCAGCACGCCCTTGGCCCGCTCCAGGACGGCCGAGGTCGCGGCCAGGTCCCGCAGCCGTTCCATCTCCGCGCGCTGCCGGGCGACGACCTTGGCCAGCGCCGCCACATCGGCGCTGGGGTCGCGGTCCACCGGGGGCAGAGGCTCGCTCGTCACGCGACGAGCATTGCACACCTCGGGCCGTTCGATCACTCGTCTGCCGGGTCCGGATTCGTACGACCTTCAGGCAAGCTGTCCACAGGGTGGAAAGCGCAGGTCAGGAGGGGTTCAGCGGCCCGCGCCACGGGCCGCCAGGGCCTCGCTGACCGCACGGACACTGCGCGCGATGTGCTGCAGCTGGAGTACCTCGGCCGCGTACAGCTTGATCGTGTGTTCGATGACCGACTCGGGCAGTCCCAGCACCGGAAGCTCGGCCCGGGCGGTCTGCAGGGCGGTCCGCGCGACCCGGATCTCCTGCTGCACCTGGATCTGCGCGTGCCGGGCGAGCAGGACCGGGTGCCGGATGAGCGCCGGATAGCTGGCGTAGCGCGCGGGGATCAGTTCGCGCAGCCACTTGGCCGCGGAGCGTTCCCAGTCGTACGAGCCCGGCGTCTTGACCTGACAGGGCCAGTCGGGGCTGATGCGCGTGCTGGTCAGGGGCATGATCATCGCTTCCGGTGTGCGGCGTCGTGAGGGTGATCGACGGATTCGGGGCGGCCCCGGCCTAGGGGATGGCCGGGGGCGCCACGGGCGCGTCGCCGCGCAGACGGCGCGCCCCGGTACACCCCGGGCGCCGACGTGGGTAGGGGACGGCGGCAGGGGGTGTCCGTGCGGGGGCCCCGGGCGCGGGGAACCGGCGCTGCGTGCGGAGGTGCGTGCGCATGGGCGGTCCGTCGGCTTTCTCGGGGCGGTGTAGCGGGTGGTGCGCCGAGCAGTATTTATATATACCGACCAGTTTGCAAGACGTATGAAAACATTCATCCGCGATATGCGGTGAATCATCCCCGTCCAGGGGGGTGGAGGACCGCAGGATCTTCACGTCTCGCCCGGCGCGCGCGGGAGGATCGGCCGGTCAGTCCCGGAGGAAGAACTGGTGCTGCTCGGAAAGCTGTTCGTACTTCTCCAGCCGGGCCTGGGTGCGCTCCGGGTCGGCGTCGGTCATGGCCTGCAGCAGCGCGGCGGCCAGCACACCGGGCGCTGCATAGGAGTCGAACACCAGCCGGGAGCCGGTGCCGGTGGCGAAGGTGACGTCGGCTTCGTCGGCCAGCGGCCCCAGGGCCAGGTCGGTCACCAGGGCGACCTTCAGACCCGCCCCGCGCGCCACCCGGACCGCCTGGAGCGTCTCCTGGGAGTGCCGGGGCATCGCGAAGGCCAGCACCCAGCTGCCGCCCGCCTCGCGGGACTGCAGCAGCGCGTCGTACGCCACGCTGCCGCCGCGGGTCACCAGCCGCACGTCCGGGTGGATCCGGCGGGCGGCGTAACCGAAGTACTCGGCGAGCGACACCGAGATGCGCAGGCCCAGCACGGTCAGCGGGGTGGAGCGGGACAGCTCGCGGCCGACCCGGATGACCCGGTCGGGATCGGCGAGGTCGCGCCGCAGGTTCTCCAGGTTCTCGATCTCGGCGTCGACGGCCGCCTGCAGCTCGTTGGCCAGGTTCTCCTCGCCGGGCCCGCCGGCCAGGCTGCTGAGCGCGATCGCCTGGAGCCTCTCGCGCAGCGCGGGGTAACCGCTGAACCCCACGGCCGCGGCGAAGCGCGTGACGGAGGGCTGGCTGACCCCGACCCGGTCGGCCAGCTCGGTGATCGACAGGAACGCGGCCTCGGTGATGTGCTCGATCAGGTACTGGGCGATGCGCCGCTGCCCCGGCGACAGACGCGGGCCGTCGAAGAGTTCCCTGAGCCGCGAGGTCGGCGCGGCCTCGGCCTCGGGCACGGTCTTCCCCGACGTGATCGCTGATGCCTGTGCGCGTGCCTGCTGCGGCGAGGGCACCGGTCGGCCTCCTTTGTCTGCCACGAGCACTCAACATAGCTCACCGACCGTCGTGACCAGGGGGTTGGAGCAGGTGGCTCACCGGCGGTACAGGGTGATGGAATGGCCCACTTCGCCGACCGGGCGGCTGCCCGCGATCAGCTCGGCCAGCCGCCCGCGCGCCTTGGCGGCGGCGGAGTCCGACACCACCAGCAGCCCGTGCACCCGATCGGGTGGCACGGACCGCGGATCGGTGGCGTGGATGCCGTAGTACGACGGCACTCCGCTGCCCTTGTACACCAGCCACACCCGCTCGCCGGGGTACCGCTCCCGGAGCCGGTCGGCGAGCCGCCCCAGGTCCTGGCCCCAGTCCACGTTCGAGTCGTGCAGCAGCCGGTACGTGTGCGCCGGGCCGCCGAACGCCTCGTTCGCGTACGGCAGGTAGTACGGGAACGTCCGCGCCGAACTCACCGCCACCCACAGCACCAGCGCACCGGTCAGGAGCCCCGCCCCCCGCCGGCGCAGTGTGAGCACCCCGGCCGCCGCCACCGCCAGGAACACCGGCACGAACAGCGCGTACCGGGTGCCGAAGTCCCGCGACCCCGTCATCGCCGCCGCCAGCAGCACCGCCGGCGCCGCCAGCAGGTACGGCGCCGCGGGCCGCAGCCGGCGCCGCGCCACGACCGCCACGGCACCGGCCGCGCCCAGCGCCAGCAGCCCGAGCGGGGTCTTCACCAGCAGGGCGGCCGGCAGGTAGTACCAGAGCGAACCGGTGTACAGGTGCCCGAACAGATACCCCTGCCAGGGATAGTCCTCCAGCCCGAACTGCACCCGCATACCGGCCAGGTACGCCGGCGGCACCGGCAGCAGCTCCACCAGCCGCCCCCGCAGCCCGTGCACCCCGGGCACCGGCTCCGCGGGCACGAACCGCAGCCGCGGGTCGACGGCCAGGTACGCGGCCCACACGACGGCGACGGCCACGACCGCGACGACGACTGCGCCCACCAGCGCCGACACCGCCGGCCGCCGCGCCCCGGGCCAGGGGAGGGGCCGCCAGGAGACCGCCTCGGACCGGTGGGCCGCCACGGCGGACAGCGCCGCCAGTGCCATCAGCACCGGCACCGCCGGCAGGGCGCTCATCTTGGTCGCCGCGGCCGCGCCGAGCGCCGCGCCCGTGAGGGGCAGGTACCGGGCGGGGCGGCGGCGGGCCCGCCAGGCCAGCCAGCACGCCGTCAGGACGAGGGCGACGGCCGGCATGTCCAGCGTGGCCAGGGAACCGTGGGCGATCACGTCGGGGGAGAACGCGTACAGGGCCAGCGCGGTCAGGCCGCCCGCCGTGCCCGCCAGGTCCCGGGCGAACGCGAACACCACCAGCCCGCACAGCAGGGTCAGCGCGATCACCGGCAGCCGCGCCCACAGCAGCAGCCGCCCGGGGTCGTTGCCCGAGCCGTACAGCAGGTGCCGGCCCACCTCGCCCTGGTCGCCCGGGTACGACGGGTCGTAGCGCGGGTCCGCCACCGCCACCCCGGCCGCGATCAGCAGTTTCCCGAGCGGCGGATGCTCGGGGTTGTAGCGCAGCCGGTGCTCGCGCAGGTAGTCGGTGGCCGTGGCGACGTACACCGGCTCGTCGATCGTCGGGGTCTGCTGGACCGCCGTGGTGACCATCGCCGCGGCCATCTGCGCGAGCAGCAGCGCGACCAGGACCGGCGGCAGCCACCGCCGGTGCCGGCGCAGCCGGGCGAACCGGCCGGCCGGGGCCTGCCGTACCGGCCCCGTGGGGGCCTCGGGTGTGAGGACCGGGTGTTGTGCGCGCGCCATCATCCGCCCCGCGGCGGCACCGGCCGTGCGGCGGCGGGAGGGCGCGGAGGCCGGATCATGGCCCCACTGTCGCACCGCTCCCGCCGCCGCGGACGTCACCGCCGCTCGAGTCGTACCGACAGACCTTCTGCCGTGTACACGGGTACGGCCCGCAGCGCGTCGGAGTTCACCTCGATCCGGTCGAACCACCCGGTCAGCCGGGGCGCGTCCAGGACGGGCAGACGTGCCGCCCGCCGCCGGCGGCCGCTCGGGGTCCAGCCGCAGCGCCGGCGCCGCCGAGCACGACCCGGCGCCCGGCCGTCAGCGGGGCCTGGCCGCCGGCCCGCACGGTGACCGGTGCCCGCCTGCCGGCGTACTGGGCCGGGTTGCCCGAGGCGTACGGGCCGCGCACGGTGTCGACCAGCTCGGCGACCTTGCCCAGCCCCGAGTCGTGCGCGCCCGCGCCGAGGGCCGATCCCGCGGGGGCGCCTGCGGGCACCGCGTCGCCGACGGTGGTCGCGGGGGTGCCCTCGGGTGCGCTCGGGATCGACGTGACCGCCCTGGCGCCCGCCCGGTACACCTCGGCGAGCGGGCCGAGGCCGACGATCACGGCGTAGCTCTGCTGCCGGCGGTCGTACACGAACGCCTCCGCGGCCTGGGCGGCGGTGCGTCCGGCGGTGATCCGCGCGCAGTGGCGCAGGCCGGCGCGGAGGATGTCGGGCCGTAGCGGCATGCCGGTGTGCCACGCCGAGCCGGTCCTCCACAGCCGGCCGAAGCCCCAGGGTGTCGGTCCGGTAGTCGTCCACGAACGCGGCCGGCGCGGTCGCGGCCTTCGCGTCGGCCGCCGGCGGCCAGGCGGCGACGGCCGGCACGGCGAGCACCCCCCCACCGACGCGGCCGGCGAGGTGGTGAGGAACCCACGCCGGTTGAGAACGGGGGTGCGGTGCCCGGCGGTTGACGGCATGCCTGTGCCTCTCGGAGAGCGAGCCCGGGAACGGCCGTGCCGCTGTGCGAAGTTGTGCGGTCCCGGGGGAAACGGCGGGGCGGGAAGGTGAACGGGTGCAGGTCCAGGGCCGGTTCGTGTCCGGCCGCGGAGGACCCGGCGGCCGGCGGGTGCGGCGGGCGAACGCGCGGCCCGCGGCGCACAGAACCGGACGCCGCCCCCCGCACCCCGCGCGTCAGCGCAGCACGCCGGCCGGCACCACCAGGTCCGCGCGCTCCCGTGTCGTCGCGACCAGGTCGGCGTTGCGCTGGTCGGTGCCCAGCACCCAGGACACGGCCGCCGCGCGCTCCTTGCCGAACTCCTCGTGCCGGGCGACCAGCCGGCGGATCCGCTCGTCCTCGTCGGTCTCGCAGAACCACACCTCGTCCAGGCACGGCCGCACCCGTGCCCAGGAACCCTCCCGCAGCAGAAGGTAGTTGCCCTCGGTCACCACCAGCCGGACCTCGGGCGGCACCGGGATCATGCCGGCGAGCGGCTGCTCCAGCACCCGCTCGAACCCCGGCGCGTACACCACCTCGCCGGTCTCCTCGCGCAGTCGCCGCAGCAGTGCCGCGTACCCGCCCGCGTCGAAGGTGTCCGGCGCGCCCTTGCGCCCGCGGCGACCCAGCCGGTCCAGTTCGGCGTCGGCGAGGTGGAAGCCGTCCATGGGCACATGGGCCACCCAGGGCGGCCCGTCGCCGTTCAGGGCGGCCACCAGGCGCTCGGCCAGTGTCGTCTTGCCCGCGCCGGGGCTGCCCGCGATGCCGAGCAGGGCACGCCGGCCGCCGCGGGGCAGGGCGCGGGCGCGGTGGAGGAGGTCGTCGAAGGTCAGCGGCACACAGCAGAGTGTGTCACCGCCCGCCCGCGCGGCATGTGGCGTGCGCCACCCACTGGAGCGCTCCGGACGGGGAACAGTCCTGAGTATGACTCAGCTCGGTCTGCCCGACAGCATCCAGGCCTGTCTCTTCGACCTCGACGGGGTCGTCACCCGGACCGCCGTCGTGCACGCGGCGGCCTGGAAGGAGACGTTCGACGCGTTCCTGCGCGACTACCAGGGCGAACAGGGACGGCCGTTCGACGCCGGCGCCGACTACGACGAGTACGTCGACGGCCGCCCCCGCGCCGACGGCGTCCGCTCCTTCCTGGCCTCGCGCGGCATCCGGCTGCCCGAGGGCGACCCCGGCGACCCGCCGGACGCCCGGACCGTCCACGGCCTCGGCAACCGCAAGAACGAGCTGCTGCTGGAGAAGATCCGCACCGGGGGAGTGGAGGCGTACGAGGGCACCCTGCGGTACCTGGAGGCGGTGCGCGCCGCGGGGCTGCGCACCGCGATCGTCTCCTCCAGCGCCAACTGCCGGGACGTACTGCGCTCCGTCGGCGCCGAGCACTTCTTCGACGTCCGGATCGACGGTGTGGTGGCCGCCGAGCGGGACCTGCCGGGCAAGCCGCACCCCGACACCTTCCTCGCCGCCGCCCGCGACCTGGGCGTCGAGGCGTCCCGCGCGGCCGTCTTCGAGGACGCGCTGGCCGGCATGGACGCGGGCCGCGCGGGCGGCTTCGGGTACGTCGTCGGCGTGGACCGGGCCGGCCAGACCGACGCGCTGTACGCACACGGCGCCGACACCGTGGTGAAGGACCTCGCCGAACTGGGAGGCAAGCAGTGATCACCGACCGCTCGTACGCCGTCGAGCCGTGGACCGTCCGCGAGACCGCCCTCGACCTCGATGTCCTCGCCCAGAGCGAGTCGGTGTTCGCCCTGTCCAACGGGCACGTCGGCTGGCGCGGCAACCTCGACGAGGGTGAACCGCACGGCCTGCCCGGCAGCTACCTCAACGGCGTCCACGAGGTGCACCCGCTGCCGTACGCGGAGGCCGGCTACGGCTACCCGGAGTCCGGGCAGACCGTCATCGACGTCACCAACGGCAAGATCGTGCGTCTGCTCGTGGACGACGAGCCGTTCGACCTGCGCTACGGCCGGCTCGTCTCCCACGAACGCGTCCTGGACCTGCGCCGCGGGGTGCTGGAGCGGACCTGCGAGTGGACCTCGCCGGCCGGCTCGACGGTCCGGGTGCGCTCCACCCGGCTGGTGTCGCTGACCCAGCGGGCGGTGGCCGCCGTCGCCTACGAGGTGGAGGCCGTCGGCAGCCGCAGCCGGGTGGTGATCCAGTCGGAGCTGGTCGCCAACGAGAGCCTGCCCGAGCCCGACGGCGACCCGCGCGCGGCGCGGGCGCTGAAGTCCCCGCTGGAGCAGGAGGACCACTTCGCCTCCGGCACCCGGCTGCGGCTGGTCCACCGCACCCGGCGCAGCGGCCTGCGGGTCGCCGTGGCCGCCGACCACACCGTCACCGGTCCCGAGCGGACCACCACCCGCAGCGAGAGCGGCATCGACGTCGCCCGGCTGACCGTCACCTCCGTCCTGGAGCCCGGACAGAAATTGCGCCTAGAGAAGCTGGTCGCGCACGGCTGGTCCGGCACCCGGTCGCTGCCCGCGATGGCCGACCAGGTCGACGCCGCGCTCGCCGCCGCCGGCCACGACGGCTGGCAGGGCCTGGTCGACGACCAGCGGGCCTGCCTGGACGACTTCTGGGCCCGGGCGGACGTCGAGGTGGAGGGCGACGAGGAGATCCAGCAGGCCGTACGGTTCGCGCTGTTCCACGTCCTGCAGGCCGGCGCCCGCGCCGAGCAGCGCGCCATCCCGGCGAAGGGCCTGACCGGCTCCGGCTACGACGGGCACGCCTTCTGGGACACCGAGATGTTCGTGCTGCCCGTGCTCACCCACACCGCGCCCCAGGCCGTCGCCGAGGCGCTGCGCTGGCGGTACAACACCCTGGACGAGGCCCGGGAACGCGCGGCCCAGCTGGGGCTCGCCGGGGCCGCGTTCCCCTGGCGGACCATCGCCGGCCCGGAGGGCTCCGCGTACTGGCCGGCCGGCACCGCCGCCTTCCACGTGAACGCCGGCATAGCCGACGCCGTCGTCCGGTACGTCGAGGCCACCGGCGACACCGCCTTCGAGCGGGAGACCGGCGTGGAGCTGCTGGTGGAGACCGCCCGGCTGTGGCGGTCGCTGGGCCACCACGACCGGCACGGCGTCTTCCACCTCGACGGCGTCACCGGGCCCGACGAGTACAGCGCGGTCGCCGACGACAACACGTACACCAACCTGATGGCCCGGCAGAACCTGCTGGCCGCGGCCGACGCCGCGGAACGCCATCCGCGTGAGGCGCGGCGGCTGGGCGTGGACGAGGAGGAGAGCGCGGCCTGGCGGGACGCCGCCGGCGCGATGCACGTGCCCTACAACGAGGAGCTGGGCGTCCACGAGCAGCACGCCGGCTTCACCCGCTACCAGCGCTGGGACTTCGACGGCACCCGTCCCGACCAGTACCCGCTGCTGCTGCACTTCCCCTACTTCGACCTGTACCGCAAACAGGTCGTCAAGCAGGCCGACCTGGTGCTGGCCATGTACACCTGCGGCGACTGGTTCGAGCAGCGGTGCGACGAGGAGCAGATCGCCCGGAACTTCGCCTACTACGAGCCGCTGACCGTCCGCGACTCGTCCCTGTCCGCCTGCTGCCAGGCCGTCATGGCCGCCCGGACGGGCCACCTGGACCTCGCCTACGCCTACACGTCCGAGGCCGCCCTGATGGACCTCCAGGACCTGGAGCACAACACCCGCGACGGGCTGCACATCGCCTCGCTCGCCGGCACCTGGATGGCGCTGGTCGCGGGCTTCGGCGGGATGCGCCGCGACGGTGAGCGGTTGCGGTTCGCACCCCGCCTGCCCGAGCGGCTGCGCCGGCTCGCCTTCCACGTCCAGTTCCGCGGGCGCCGGCTGCGCGTGGACATCGGCGCGGACAAGGTGACGTACGCGCTGCTGGACGGCCCGCCGCTCCGGCTCAGCCACCACGGCGAGCCCCTCACCGTCGGCACCGACGAGCCCGCCGTACGGCCCATACCCCCGGCGCCCCGCCGCCCCGCCCCCGAACAGCCACCGCACCGCGTCCCGAACACCGCCTGAACGACCACCGCTCAGCCGGGGCTGCCCGGGAGGTCGCCGGTCGCGTCGGTGGCGGGTAGTGCCGGGAGGGCGCCGGGGGCGACGGCGGCGGGCCGCGGGCATGGGGGCGGGCCGCCGCGCTGGGTCCGAAGCGGCGGTGAGCGGCTGTCGTTCACTTGAGACGCCCAGAGGTCGCCGGTCGCGTCGGTCGCGAGCAGCGTCGGAAGGGCGCGAGGGGGCGGCGGCGGGCCACAGGTACGGAGGCGGGCCGCCGTGCCGGAACCGCGGCTGCGTGGCTGTCGTTCAGGCGAGGATGCCGGACAGCAGTCCCAGGAGGTCGCCGGTCGCGTCGGCGGCGAGCAATGTGGGGAGGGCGCCGAGGGCGAGGACGGTGACGGCGGCGGGCCACAGGCGCGGGGGCGGAGCGGTCTGCAGGGCCGCGATGCGGCGGGTGACGGCCCGGTCGGTGAACTGCAGGGCGCAGACCGGGGCGGCGCGGCCCGCGGTGAGCGCGGCCCGGGCCAGCGCACGCGCGGTCACCCGCCGGTCCCCGACCGCGGTCGCCGCCCGCTCGTCGGCCCAGCGCTCCACCAGGAAGAGGACCGCCGTGCGCACCGGGCCCAGCAGCGGGTCGGCCGCAGCGGCGAGCGTCACCGCCGTCACCACCAGCCCGTGCCGGTGCGTGAGATGGGCCCGCTCGTGCGCGAGGAGCACCCGCCGTTCGGCGGGTTCCAGCGCGCCCAGCATCGCCGAGGTCACCAGGATCCGCCCCGGCCGGCCGGGGATCGCGAACGCCCGCGGCACCTCGGAGGCGGCGACGATCAGCTCGGTGTCCCCCGGCTGCCCCGCGGCGAGCCGCCGCAGCGCCCGCCGCGTACCCCGCTCGGCCCGCACGGCCCGGCGTAGCCGCAGGGCGACGACCGCCAGCGCCAGGCACGCGGCGAGCCCGATCGCCTCCGGCACCGGATCGGTGAACGGACGCCCGTTCTCCCGGGCCTCGCGCACCAGCGGCGGCACGTCCCCCAGCAGCGCGGCGGCCAGAAGGACGAGCGACCACACGGTGGCCGCCGCCGTCAGCACGGCGGCCGGGGCCAGCACGCGCGCTGCGAGCGCCGGCTCGGCCCGCCGGGCGAGCACGGGAGCGAGCGCCGACAGCAGTGCCGACAGCACCAGCGGGGCGTACACGGCGAACCTCATGCGCCGTACCTCACGCGTCGCTTCCGTTCATGGGCCCGGCCTCACGCGCCGCCTCCGGCGAGCAACTCGCGCAGCGCCCGCTCCTCCTCGGTGCTCAGCCCGGTCACGAACTGCTGGAGCGCGGCGATCGGGTCCGGTCCCCGGTCCAGGGCCTCGTGCATCGCCTGCGCGGTCAGCTCCGCGGCGTTCTTGGCCGGCCGGTACGCGCCGCGCCGCCCGTCGGCGTCCCGCAGCACCAGCCCCTTGTCGTACAGGCGTTTGAGGATCGTGTGGACCGTGTTGTACGCGAGTCCGCCCCCGATCTCATGCTGGATCTCGGCCGGTGTCAGCGGCCGCTCGGTGCCCCAGAGCGCGGCCAGCACCTCGCTCTCCAGCGCCCCGGCGCTGCGCCGCTCCGCTCTGCCGCGGGACCCTGTGCCAGCCATGTCCCAACCTTACAGCGCGTAGGGCCGTCGGCCGGATGGCCCCGTCGGCCGGGCACCGCCGGGTGCTCCGGGTTAGGTTGGGCCGTGTTCCCCGGGCTCCGGCCCTACAGGCCGTAGGGTGACAGCGAGCCCTACAACCTGTAGGGGACAGAGGGGTGGTCATGGCCGGCAGTGCGCACGCGACACTCGACACGGCGAGCCGCGCGCGTGCGCGGCTCGCGTCCGCCGGTCCGTCACGCGCCGCCTGGCCGCTCGTGGCCGTCGCCGCGGCCTTCACCCTGGCCCAACTGCTCCTGGTCCGGCCGGGCATGGGCCTCGGCTGGGACGAGACGGTGTACGTCAGCCAGGTCAGCGGCCACGCCCCCGCGTCCTTCTTCAGCGCACCCCGCGCGCGGGGCATCTCCCTGCTGGTCGCCCCCGTCGCGGCCTGGTCGTCGTCCACCGCCCTGCTGCGGGTCTACCTCGCCCTGCTCTCCGGCCTCGCCCTCTACCTGGCCCTGCGCGCCTGGCGCGGACTGTTCCCCGCCCGCGTCCTCGCCCTCGGCGGCGCCCTGTTCGCCTCCCTGTGGGTGACCCTGTTCTACGGCCCCCAGGCCATGCCCAACTACTGGGTCGCCGTCGGCGCCCTGGCCGCCGCCGGCTGCTTCCTGCGCTCCCGCACCCGGCCCGGCGCCCTGTGGGGCCTGGCGGGCAGCGCGGCGCTCATGGCGTGGATGCGGCCGGTGGACGCGGTCTGGGCGACGCTTCCCCTGCTCGTCCTCGGCCTGGCGCGCCACCGCCGGCGCGCCCTGCCCGCCCTGCTCACCGGGCTCGCCGCCGGCGCCGCCGAGTGGGTGATCGAGGCGTACGTCAGCTACGGCGGCCTGGCGCGGCGGCTCGCCGACGGCTCGGCGATCCAGGGCGGCCTCGGCTGGCACATCGCCGTCGTGGACCAGCTGCGCAGCCTGGGCGGACGCACACTGTGCCGGCCCTGCACCGGCGCTCTGCCGCACCCGCTGCTCACCCTCTGGTGGTTCACCCTGCCCCTGCTCGCCGCGCTCGCCCTCGCCGTCGCCGTCCGCACCCGGCGCACGACGGCCACGGCACTCCCGCTCGGCTGCGCGGCGACCGCCGCCTTCCCCTACCTCTTCCTGATCGGCTACGCGGCCCCCCGCTTCCTCCTGCCGGCCTACGCCCTGCTCGCCCTCCCGGTCGCGGACGCCCTCCTCCACCTGATGACCGCCCCGCCCCGGGCACCCCGCCGGCCCCGGCGCTCCACCCCGCGCACCGCCCCCCTCCTGGCCCCGCACCTGCCCCGGCGCCCGGCCCTGCCCCCGGCCCCGCCCCGGGCCGTCCGGCCGGTCGCCGTGGTGCTGGTCTGCGCCGGGCTCGCCGCCCACCTCGCGGTGCAGCTCGCCGTGCTCCTGCACACCGTGGGCAACGCCACCGCCGCCCACCGGGAGTGGGCGCGCACCGCGGACGCCCTGCACCGCAACGGTGTACGCCCGCCCTGCCTGGTCGCCGGTCACGAGGCCCTGCCGACCGCGTTCGCCGCCGGCTGCGGCTCCGTCGCGACGACCGGGCCCAACGCCAACACCACCGAGGACGAGATCGCCGGGGCCGCGCGGCGCACACCGGTCGCCGTGCTGGTGCCGCCCGGCTCCGCGCCGCCCGGCTACGCCCGCGACTGGCCCTCCGTCCCCGCCGGAACGGTCCGGATCTACTACGCCGTACCGGGCGCCGGCTCATGACGGCGCCCGCCGAACTCACCACCTCCCTCGGCCGCCGGCACGCCCGCTGGCAGGCGGGCGTCTGCCTCGCCGTCCTGCTCGGCGCGGTGTACCTGGCCCGCCGGCACTGGCCCGCCGTCGAGAGCGGGGCCGGGCGGCTGGCGGTCGCCGACCAGGGCTGGCTGCTGGTCGGCGCGGCGGCGGCCATGGGCACCTGGGCGGCCTCCGCGCTCGCCCAGCAGGGCGCCGTCGTCCCGCGGCTGCCCGGGCCCCGGCTGGTCGCGGCCCAGTTCGCCGCCTCCGCCGCCAACCACCTGCTGCCCGCGGGGCTCGGCGCGGGCGCGGTGAACCTGCGGTTCCTGATGCGCTGCGGGCTGCCGGCCGGACGCGCGGCCGGCGCGCTCGCCGTCAAGGCCACCGCCGGCGCCACCGCCCGCCTGACGCTGATCGCGCTGCTCGCCCCGGCCTGCCCGGGCCTGCTGCGCGTCCCGCGCATCTCCCCGACGGCGGTCGCCGTCGCCGTGGGCGCCGCCGTCCTCGCGGCGGTCCTGCTCGCCAGCCCCCTGTGGCCGCGCTGCCGGCGGCCGCTCGCCGCCGTCCTGGCCGACATCCGCGCGCTGCACGCCTGCCCGGTGCGCGCGGCGGCCCTGTGGGGCGGTTCCGTGGCCTTCGCCCTGCTGCACGCCCTGGTCCTCGTCGCCGTCACCCGGGCCGTCGGCCTGCCTCTCGCCCCGCTCCAGGTCGCCCTGCTGTACCTCGCCGCCAGCAGCGCCGCCGCCCTGCTGCCCACCCCGGGCGGATTCGGCTCGCTGGACGCCGCGCTGGCCCTCGCGTTCACGGCCGCCGGCACCCCCGGCGCCGCCGCCGCGTCCGCGGTGCTCGGCTACCGGCTGCTGACCGTGTGGCTGCCGCTGCTCCCCGGCCTGCTGGTGCTCGGGGTGCTGGTGCGCCGCAAGGCCCTGTGAGCACCGGGGAGTTTCCCGCGCGCCCGGGTCAGGTAGGAGACGGGTACTGCCGGCGGCACCGGAGGGGGAGTCATGCAGGGGAACGACAGCGCGGGACTGCCGGACGCGGCCTTCTTCACACCGGGGTCGTCGTCCTTCACCGAGTTCCTGGCCGCGCACCGCCCCCGGCTGCTGCCGACCGCGCCCCCGCTGCCGGCCGGCGCCCGGGTCGCGCCCGACCGGTTCCCGCACGGCACCACCGTGCTCGCCCTGACCTACCGCGACGGCGTGCTGATCGCCGGGGACCGCCGGGCCACCATGGGCAACCTCATCGCCCAACGCGACCTGGAGAAGGTGCACCCCGCCGACGACCACACGGCCGTCGCCTTCGCCGGCACCGTCGGCCTCGCCCTGGACATGGTGCGGCTCTACCAGGTCGAACTGACCCACTTCGAGAAGGTGGAAGGCGTCCCGATGACCCTCGGGGCCAAGGCCGCCCGTCTGGCGGCCATGATCCGGCAGAACCTCGCCCAGGCCATGCAGGGTCTCGTCGTCGTCCCCCTGCTCGTCGGCTACGACCTCACCGCACCCGGCGGCGGACGCGGCCGGATCTTCAGCTTCGACGCGGCCGGCGGGCTGTACGAGAAGCGGCACTTCCACGCCGAGGGCAGCGGCTCCCCGTACGCCCGCGGCGCGCTGAAGAAGCTGTACCGTCCGGACCTGACCCGCCGGGAGGCGGCCCTCGCCGCGCTCCAGGCGCTGTACGACGCGGCGGACGACGACTCGGCCACCGGCGGCCCCGACCTGAACCGCCGCATCTTCCCCGTCGTCTCCGTCATCACCGAGGACGGCTTCGAGCGGCTGCCGGAGCCGGAGACCGAGGAACTCAGCCGGGAGACGGTCCGGCAGCGCGCCGGCCGCCCGGACGGACCCCACGCCCCGGCCTGATCCGGCTTTCCCTGCTCATGGGGAAGGCCTGCCGCACCCTTTACTGCACACAGGTTGCAGGTACGCAGTGATGGCACAAGGCTGTGGAGGGCAGCCGCACCACCGAAGGAAACGCCCCCCGTGACGGCCGCCCCTGATTCCGCTCCGCCCCTCCCCGCTCGGACCGGGGCACCGCCCTCGGCCCGGCACCGCGTCCGCGGCTCCGTGACGCGGCAGGAGCGGATCAGGGCCGACGGGACGGCCGGCTCCGTGCCCGCCCCGCACGTCATCCGTCCCGCCGGCTGGGCCGTCGCCCTGCCGGTGTGAAGAGGCGCGCCGCATCGAGGAGCGGTGGAGGGCACCGGGGCGGCCGGGCGGCCCGCGGACCGATCCGGCCGGGCGCCGACGGGGTTAATGCTCCGGCCACGGGAAACGCGGACCTGGACCGTCCGAGAACCCCGCAGGAGGCGACCATGAGCGACCAGCAGTCCGAGCAGACCCCCATGGCGGACGACGTCTACCAGCCCACGGGCACCAACGAGGAACAGGAGGACGCCGGGCCCCTGGACCTGCAGGACGCGGTCGGCGAACGCACCTACGACGACATGCTCGACGAGGGCTACTCCCCACCCGAACGCCCCCTGGGCGTCACCCGGCACGGCACCACCGCCGCGGAGCAGCAGGCCGGCGAGACCCTGGACGAACGGCTCGGCCAGGAGGTCCCGGACGTGACCGCACCGCCCGGCGATGACGTCGGCGACCTGCCCGGCGGCGAGGGCGAGCCGGTCGACCCCGAGGCCGGCGGGTCCCGCGCCGGACGTCTCGTCGCCCCGGACGAGGGCGCCCACACCGACACCACCAAGGAAGAGGTCGCCCGGGACGTGGGCATCGACGGGGGAGCGGCCGGGGCGGAGGAGGCCGCGATGCACGTGGTACCGGACGAGACGGAACTGCCGGAGTAGGCGGACCACCGCGGGCGGCCGGCAGGGCGCCGCGCACACACCACCGGCCGGGCGTGGTCGCCGAGCCCCCCGAGGCCGCCTCCATGCCGACGCTGGCCCAGCTCACCACCGCCGAGCAGCGGTGGGCCGACCGGGAG
>NZ_JBEYXJ010000067.1:0-47308 GCF_040645015.1 Streptomyces sp. NPDC046881
GGGCGGGGCCCCTTCCCGCGCCCCCCCGCGCGCCCCGCCCGGCCCCGCCGCGGCGCGGCCCCGCCGCCCGCGCGCCCGCCCCCCCACGTCCGGGGGCGTCGGCCCGCTCGACCGGTTCGGGCAGCCGACGCCGCTCGCCGAGCGCGGCGCGGCCGGATTCCCGCGTGCCGTCCTGCGCGGACCGGACGACAGCCTGCCTCTCCCCTCCCCCAAGGGTTCGGGGTGCTGCCGAGGGCGCCTGGCCCGTCCGCCCCACCGGGCCGACGGGCGGTGGGGCCGTGCGGAGGGTCAGCAGGGGCCGGCGGGGCGGAAGCGGCGGTAGAGGATCGCGCCCGTGAGCAGGAGCGCGGCGCTGCCGGCGATGGCCGGGGCCGTCAGGTCCGCTCCGGTGTGGGCCAGCGTGGACGTGGTCGTCCGCGGGGTGTGCGGGGCGGTGTGGTGGGCCGGGGGCTTCGGGGCCCGCGGCTTCGGTACCGGTCGGGCGGTCTCGGCGGGGCCGTTGACCGACTGGTTGCCGTGGGCGGGGTTGCCGATGCCGACCACGTCGACGCTGTTGCCGCTGACGTTCACCGGCAGGTCGACCGGGAGCTGGACGCCGTTGCCGGAGAGGACGCCGGGCGAGTCGGTGGTGTCGCCGTGCGCGGAGGCCCCGCCGGAGGTGGCCGACGCGGTCCCCTTGCCCGCGCCGCCGCTCTTCCCGCCGCCGGTGTTGGCGCACGCGTTGCCCGCGGCCGGGTTGAGCAGTCCCACGACGTTCACCGTGTTGCCGCAGACGTTCACCGGCACGTGCACCGGCAGCTGGATGCCGTTGCCGGAGACCAGCCCCGGCGAGCCGGCCGCCACGCCGTCGGCGTCGGCACCACCGGCCGCGAAGGCGGCGGACACCGGCAGCGCCACGGCCATCGCACCGGACGCGGCGGCGACGGCGATCACACCGTTTCGGGTAGCCCGTCTCATAGGTTCCTGCCTTCCAGACGTCATCACGGGTACGTACCCGCACCACTTAAAACGCAGGCGAACCATCCGAGGTGTGGCTTATCGGCCTTTCACCCCATCGAGCGGCACTGTTATCGAACGGGATGCAAAGCCGCAGAATGATCACCAAGGGGGCATGACGGACGCGGAGTTTACGCCGGCGGACGGCACCCCGCTCGCCGGGAGGCGGGCCGTCCGGGGCCCGCTTATGGTGATCCGAGGGCATCGCCCCCGGTCCGTGGCGGGCGTGCGCCCCGGGAGGCGACCATGCTGGCCAAGCTGTCCACACGGCCCGCCGTGCGGCGCTGCGCGGGTGCCTCGGCCCTCGCCCTGGCGCTGCTCGGAGCCGGGCTGCCCGCGGCTGCCGCCGACCGGCCGCAGCCCGACCTGTCCCGGTTCTACCGGCAGAAGCCGGCCTGGGCCGCCTGCCGGGGCCCGGACATGCCGAAGGACCTCCAGTGCGCGAAGGTCACCGTCCCGCTCGACTACGCGCGGCCGCACGCCGGCACCCTCGACCTGGCACTGGCCCGCTACCGCGCCACCGGCACGTCCCGGGGCTCGGTGCTGCTGAACTTCGGCGGCCCGGGCGTCGCCGGCATCCCCGAGCTGGCCACCGACGGCAAGCAGTTCATGGACCTGACCAACGGCTACGACGTGGTCTCCTTCGACCCGCGCGGTGTGGGCCGGTCCTCCCCCGTCAGCTGCGGGGAGGGCAGCGACGTGGCCGCGGGCGTGGCGGAGAAGGACACCGACCTGAGCCGTCCGCAGGCGCTGCTCAAGCGGTTGCGGCAGGCCGCCGACCAGTGCGCCCGGTCCTCCGGCCCGGTGCTCCCCCACATCGGCACCGTGAACGCCTCCCGCGACCTGGACGTCATCCGCCAGGCGCTCGGCGACGACAAGCTCAACTACCTCGGGTTCTCCTACGGCACCCGGCTCGGCGCGGTGTACGCGGCGCAGTTCCCGGGCAAGGTCGGCCGGATCACCCTCGACGGGGTCGACACGCTGACCGAGTCACTGGCCGAGCAGGGGGTGGCGGGCGCCGAGGGGCAGCAGACGGCGCTGGACGACTTCCTGGACTGGTGCACGACGGACCTCGCCTGCCCGTTCGGGCAGGACCGGCGCACGGCCGGCGACCAGGTGGTCCGGCTGGTGCGTTCGCTCGACGAGAACCCGGTGCCCACCGACTTCGGCGGCAGGTTCTCCGGCCAGGACCTGGTGGGTGCCATCGGGCAGGCGCTGTACAGCAGGGAGCTGTGGCCCTCGCTGGAGCGTGCGCTGGCGTCCCTGATCGAGGACGGCGACACCCGGCGTGTGCTGGCCTTCTCCACGGGCGGCATCGGCCTGTCCGCCGGCCGGCACCGCGGCGACGGCACGCTGGTCGACGCGCAGGACGTCCCGGCGGACAACCTGCCGGCCGCGCTGATGGCGGTCAACTGCGCGGACGACCCCGACCGGCCCACCGCGGCACGGCTCACCAAGGACCTGCGGGAGCTGCGGGCCGCCTATGACCAGGCCTCGCCGGTGTTCGGCCGCTACCGGCTGACCCAGCTGCTGATGTGCTACGGCCGGCCCCGGGGCACCGACTTCATCCGCGACCACGTGCGGGACGTGCACTCGGCGCGGATGCTGCTGATCGGCACGCGCGGCGACCCGGCGACGCCGTACCGGTGGACCGAGGAAACGGCCCGCCGGCTCGGACCGTCGGCGGTGGTGCTGGACAACAAGGGCGAGGGCCACACCGGCTACTCCTCCTCCAAGTGCGTGCACCGCAAGGTCAACGACTTCCTGCTGTACGGCTCGCTGCCGGCGAGCGGCAGCTCCTGCCCGGCGGGCGCGGCCGGCAGGGGCGTCACCCAGGGCAGCGCCGGCTGACGGCCGCGCGCTACCGGCCGGTGACAGAAGTGGCGCAACCGGGTGACAGCCGCGAACCGGGGCAACCTTCCGGTCGCCCCGGCCGTCCCACTCAGCAGGCGCGCCCAGGCCGCCGTAGCCCGTACCCGACCGCGACAGGGGGACACCGTCATGCGCGTCCGCGCCACCATCGCCGCACCCGCCGCCTCGGCCGCCGTGGCGGCCCTGCTGCTCACCGCGCCGCAGAGCCAGGCCGCCGCCGGCCCCGACCGGACCGTCCGCTGCGCCGAGAAGTCGCTGACGCTGCGGGCGAAGGCCGTGCCCGGCCACCCGACCGTGCTGCGGGTCAGCGTCACCAACCGGGGCACGCGCCCGTGCGTCGTCGACCGCGTGCCCACGGTGACCTTCGGTGACCTGGACGGGGCGGCGCTGCCCGTGCCGGAGGGCGGCGCCGGCACCTACCGGCTCGCGGGGCGCGGCACGGCCCACGCCGACGTGCGGACCATCGCGGACCCGGCGGACCCTGAGGCCCGCCGGGTGGACGCGGTCACCGTGGCGGCGTCGGCCGCGCACTGGGGCCGCTCCTTCACCGCCGGGCGGCTCGGCACCGGCCGGCGGGTCCTGGTCTGGGAGCCGGTGACGACGTGGTGGCAGAAGTCGGCGGCGGCCGCGGACCGCGCCATCGGGCTCGGCTGAGGACCGGTTCCGGCGCGGATCGGGCTCAGCTGAGGACCAGTTCCGGCGCGTAGAGGTCCAGCCATCCCGCCAGGTCCAGGGTGCGTTCCAGACCGCGCCGGGCCGCCTGGGTGCTGACCGGCGCCTCGCGCTCGGCGGCGGCCCGGACCCGGTCCCGGTCGACCAGGTCGAAGACGGGGTGGGCGGGCCGGGCGAGCAGCTCCTTGGCCTGCTCCTGGAGGGCGCGGGCGTACCGGGGGTCCTGCGTGGACGGGTACGGGCTCTTCACACGGTCGTACACCGAGCGCGGCAGGACGTCCGCCGTCGCCTCCCGGAGCAGGCTCTTCTCCCGGCCGTCGAAGGACTTCAGCGCCCAGGGGGTGTTGTAGACGTACTCGACCAGCCGGTGGTCGCAGAACGGCACCCGCACCTCCAGGCCGACGGCCATGCTCATCCGGTCCTTGCGGTCGAGCAGCATGCGCACGAAGCGGGTCAGATGCAGGTGGCTGATCTGCCGCATCCGGTACTCGAAGTCGCTCTCGCCGTCGAGCCGGTCGATGCCGGCGACGGCGGTGCGGTAGCCGTCGGCCACGTAGCTCTCCAGGTCGAGGGCCTTGGCGAGGTCGGCGCGCACCACGTCGGCGTCCTCGCCGAAGTGACGGCCCATGGTCGCCAGCCACGGGAAGGTGCGGGCGCGCCGCGCCTCCTCGTCGAAGAACTGGAGGTAGCCGCCGAAGACCTCGTCGGCGGACTCGCCGGACAGGGCCACCGTGGACTTCTCCCGGATGGCGCGGAACAGCAGGAGCAGCGAGCTGTCCATGTCGCCGAGGCCCGAGGGCAGGTCGCGGGCCCGGATCACCTGGGCGCGCACGGCGGGGTCGGCGAGGGCCTCGGCGTCGAGCACGATGTCCTGGTGGTCGGTGCCCGCGAGCTCGGCAACGTCGTGCACGAACGGGGTGTCGGGGGTGCCGCGCAGTTCGTCGGCGACGAAGTGGTCGGCCTGGCCGACGAAGTCGACGGCGAAGCTGCGCACCTTCTCGCCCTGTCCGGCGAGCCGGCGGGCGGCGAGCGCGGTCATGGCGGAGGAGTCGAGGCCGCCGGAGAGCAGGGTGCAGCGCGGCACGTCGGCGACCAGCTGGCGGCGCACGATGTCGTCGAGGAGCGAGCGCACGGTGGCGATGGTGGTGTCGCGGTCGTCGGTGTGCGGGCGGGTCTCCAGGCGCCAGTACACGCGGGTGGACAGGCCGGAGCGGTCGACGGTGACGACCGTGCCGGGCTCCACCTCGCGCATGCCGTCCCAGACGGCGTGTCCGGGCGTCTTGACCATGACGAACAGTTCGCGCAGGCCGTCCAGCGTGACGCGGGGCCGGGCCAGGGGGTTGGCGAGAATCGCCTTGGGCTCCGAGCCGAACAGCACGCCGTCCGGGGTCCGGTGGTAGGAGAAGGGCTTGATGCCCATGCGGTCGCGGATCATCACCAGCTTGCCGTGCCGGCCGTCCCACACGGCGAACGCGTACATGCCGTTGAGCCGTTCGGCGACCGCGTCGCCCCATTCCAGGTAGCCGTGCAGCACGACCTCGGTGTCGGAGTCGGTGGTGAACCGGTGGCCCCGGTCCGCGAGTTCCCGGCGCAGCTCGGTGAAGTTGTAGGTCTCACCGGAGTAGACGAGGGCGACCGTGCCCTCGGGGGTGTGCACGGACATCGGCTGGCGGCCGCCGGGGAGGTCGATGATGGCGAGCCGGCGGTGCCCCAGGGCGGCGGGGCCCTCGGCCCAGGTGCCGCGGTCGTCCGGGCCCCGGCAGGCCATCGTCTCGGTCATCGCATGCAATGTGGTGGCCTCGGCCGTCAGGTCACGGTCGAAGGAGACCCATCCGGTGATGCCGCACATGCGCTGCCTCCCGCCTCCGGCTGCCCGCCGCCCCCGCGCTCACCTGCGGTTTCGCGGTCCCGGGAGGACCGGCCGGGCAAACCAATTGTATTGAGCACCTATATGGCGAGCCTCCGTCAGACGTTCGGGCGTGTCAACGCGACCGCAACACGGCACGGCCGGCCGCCCCTCGGTTTCGGCCGCGTTTTGCCTCAGCAAAATCCACGGACGGGCGCGCTACCGCGCCGGGGGCGGCACGAACCGGCCACGAGCAAAAACTTCTTCAAGCCACCGGTGCGTTACGGCTTCGCGGTCAGGAACGAGTCGAGCGCCCCGGTCAGTTCGGCCGGCTTCTCCAGCGGCAGCTCGTGACCCGCGTCCAGCACCCGGACGATCGCGTCGGGGTAGGCCTTGGCCAGCCGGAGCATCTGCCGCACCGGCAGCTGGACGTCGTGGTAGCCGTGCACCATCAGGGTCGGTACGGAGATCTCGCCGGCCCGGTCCAGGACGTCGAAGGCCCGCATCGCGCCGTAGAGCGTCATGACGACCTCGCGCGGGGTGGCGGCGGAGGCGCGGATGTGCGCCCGGATCTCCTCGCGCGGGTAGCCGGGCGCGAAGGCCCGCTGGATGTTGGCGGCCACGAACAGTTTGAACGGCACGAGGGTCGAGGCCGCCATCAGCAGACCCCGGCCACGGCTGTAGGACATCCGGCCGATGGAGTTGACCAGTACCAGCCGCTCCACCCGTGCCGGGTGCGCGAGGGCGACGGTCTGCGCGATCATGCCGCCCATCGAGTGGCCGACCAGCACGCACCGCTCCACCCCGAGGTGGTCGAGGAGTGCGACGACGTCCCGCGCCAGGTGGGCGATGGTGGGCACCCCGGCACCGCTGCTCTCCCCGTGTCCGCGCAGGTCGAGCCGGATCACCCGGCGCCGTGCGGAGAAGTGGGCCGTCTGGTGGTCCCAGCGGTGCCGGTTGGCGGTCCAGCCGTGCACGAACACCAGCGGCACGTCCACCGCGTCGCGGGGCCCTTCGTCGTCGTACGTCAGGGCCGCTCCGTCGACTTCGAGCTGCGGCATGGGGGCCTCCTGGGGTGTGCTGCGGTCTGGTTACCGGCCGGTACGGTATCCGGCCCCGGGCCCCCGCGTCACCGTGTCCCGCCCGGGAGATCCACAGCGGCTTCCAGCCGGATTACCCCGAATGCCGTACGTGTGAATCGGACCTATCGTGCTGTCATGGAGCACGCACTGAGTCCCGCGACCCTCGCCGAACTGCGGCGCCCGCGCCCGTATCCCGCGGTGTCCGTGCTGACCCCGACGCACCGCCGGGAACCCGAGAACGGCCAGGATCCCGTCCGGCTGCGCAACATGGTCACCGAGGCCCGCCGACGTCTGGAGGCCGATCCCGCCGTCACCCGTGAGCGGCGCAACGAGGTCGTCGCGCAGCTCGACCGGGCGCTGGCGGAAGTGGACCTGGCGCACGCCGAGGACGGCCTGGTCATCTTCGCCGCCCCCGGCGAGCACCAGGTGTGGTCCCTGGCGCGCCCCGTCCCCGAGCGGGTGGTGCTGTCCGACACCTTCCTGACCCGCAACCTGGTGGCCGCACAGGCCTCCGAGCGCCGTTTCTGGGTGCTGTCGGTCTCCGCCGACCGCGCCACGCTGTGGAGCGGCGGCGAGGACCGTGTCGTGCAGGACCGCTCGGGCGGCTTCCCGCTGGAGCGCCGGCAGGAGAACTTCGACCCCGAGCGCCAGATGCGCACCGGCGGCCTGCCGAGCACCTTCAGCGACGAGGGCACCCGCCAGTTCCTGCGCGAGGCGGACACCGCCATGAGCACGGTCCTGCGCGAGCAGCCCCGGCCGCTGTACGTCACCGGCGAGCAGGCGGCGCTGTCCCTGCTGGACGAGGTCGGCAGCGTCGCCAAGTCCGCCGTCCACGTCCCGCACGGCGGCCTCGCGCACGCCGGTCCCGAGGCGGTCTGGCAGGCGTTGCGGCCGGTGCTGGAGGCGGAGTCCCGCAAGGACGCCACGGCCGTGGTCGACGAGCTGACCTCGGCGCGCGGTCACCGCACCTACGCGGCCGGCCTGGACGAGCTGTGGCAGAGCGCCCGCGAGGGCCGGGTCCGGCTGCTGGCCGTGGAGGAGAACTGCCGGGCCACCGTCCGGGAGCTCGGCGAGCACCTGGTACCGGCCGAGCCCGGCGACCTGGACGCCCGCGACGACATCGTGGACGAGATCGTCGAGCAGTGCCTGGAGACCGGTGCCGAGGTCCGCTTCGTGCCCGACGGCACGCTCGTCGACGCCGACGGCATCGCCGGGGTGCTGCGGTACTGACACGGCGGCACAGACTGCGGTACCGGCCCGGGAAAACACCGGAAGAGCAGCGCTCCCGCGTCGGCGTACGCTACGGCGTGATCGTCGGCGTAAGGGAGCGCGCGCATGGGTGACCTGCTGGGTGTGGCGGTACTGGGTGCCGGACACATGGGGGCCGATCACATACGTCGGCTCGACCAGGTGGTCAGCGGAGCCAGGGTCGCCGCGGTGGCCGACCCCGACCGCGCACGGGCCGAGGCGGCCGTGGCCGGCCTGGACGGGGTCACCGTGCACACCGACCCGGTGGCCGCACTGGACGCGCCCGGCGTGGCGGCGGTCCTCATCGCCTCCCCCGGCCCCGCGCACGAGGAGGCGCTGCTCGCCGCCTTCGCCCGCCGGCTGCCGGTGCTGTGCGAGAAGCCCATGGTGCCGGACTCCACCGGTGCCCTGCGGGTCATGGAGGCCGAGGCGGCAATCGGCCGCCGGCTGGCACAGATCGGCTTCATGCGCCGCTACGACGCCGAGTACCGGCGCCTGAAGGCCCTGCTGGACGGGGGCGCCCTGGGCCGGCCCCTGATGCTGCACTGCACGCACCGCAACGTCTCCTCCCCCGCCGGCTTCACCAGCGCCATGCTGATCAACAGCTCGGTCTCGCACGAGATCGACGCGGCCCGCTGGCTGCTCGGCCAGGAGCTGACGGCGGTCACCGTGCTGCGGCCCGCGCCGTCCGCCGGTGCGCCCGGGGGCCTGCTCGACCCGCAGTTCGTGCTGTTCGAGACGGAACGGGGCGCCCTGGTGGACGTGGAGGTCTTCGTGAACTGCGGGTTCGGCTACCAGGTGCGCTGCGAGGCCGTGTGCGAGGCGGGCAGTGCCCGGATCGGCGACGGGCACGGCATGGTGGTCACCACCGGGGGCGGCGCCCGCGAGGAGGTGGCGCAGGACTATCTCGTCCGCTTCGCCGACGCCTACGACCGCGAGGTGCAGGCCTGGGTCGACGCGACCCGGCGCGGCGAGGTCACCGGCCCGGACGTCTGGGACGGCTACGCGGCGTCGGTGGTCGCCGAGGCGGGGGTCCGGGCGCTGGAGACCGGCGGCCGGGTGGCCGTGGACCTGGCCCCGCGGCCCGCCCTGTACGCCGCACGGTGACGGTGGACGGCACCGGCGGGAGACCGGGTCGGCCGCCCTGGGGAGCAGGCGGGCCGGCGCGGGCCCGGAGCGCCGTCACACCCCGCCGAACAGCGTGCTGAGCCCCCGCTCCACCACGCCCGCCACGTCCTCCTGCCCACTCGCCACCACCGTGTAGGTGCGCACCAGGAAACGCCGCAGCGCCGAGGCCTGGAACAGCAGCAGCGCCATGCCGTGCGGCGAGTGGAACTCCAGGACCGTCCGGGTCCGGCCGTACGGCCATATCTGCACGTCACCGTGGCCGGCGGGGGCCCGCAGCCCCTGGTCGAGCAGGGTGCGCGCGAAGGTCCAGGTCACTTCCTCGCCGTGCAGCGCGGCCTCCGCCGGGAAGTCGACGAACACGGCGAGGGGGTCGTCGGCGGTGTAGCGCAGGGTGGCCGGCACCGGGACCTCCCGGTCCTCGGCTGTGACGAGCCGGGCTTCGGCGAGCTGTTCGACAGTGATGTCCATGCCCTTAAGGAGTCCGCACGACCCCGTCACATGCCGTCAATTCCGGTCAGAGTTCGGCGGGTACCGGCCGCTCCGCGGCACTATGGAACACAGGAGCGTCGAACATCCGCTTGAACACCGGCCGACAGCGGCTCGCCTGCGTCAACTCGCGTAGTAACACTACGACTTGACCGCCGCCGCGCGTACGTCATTCGTACCCGCGGAACCCTCCGGGAAGACTCTGGCATATGCCGGAAGCACCACCGTATCGTGTGTTGCCAAATCCCTTACAGCGCGTCGTGGGCTGTGCCACAGTCGTAGCGGTCCCCCCGTCGTCCCCCGTCGTCCCGTATCCCATCGGAGTGCGTCATGCCGTCCCCAGTCTCCGCGGACCGCCCAGCCGCCCAGCCGCCAGGGCGCGGCTCGGTCGAAGCGCTGATCACGCAGGCGCGGCGGCTCAAGGGTGACGTGGACGCCGTACGGCGGGACACCCAAAGCGACGGTACGGACCCCGAGGAACGCTGGCAGCGCGCCCTGTGCGACCTCGCCCTGCACCAACTGGACGACCTGGACGCCCACTTGGCGCAGCTGCGGGACGGCCCCTCCCCCGCCCCGGCCGAGCCCGCCGAGCCGCCCGCCGGCCGGCCCGCCCCCGCCGTCGCCCCGGGCGGTTCGCTGCTCAGCCGCGTGGGCAGCGCCGAGTGGAACCTGCTGACCGACGAGGCCACCTGGTCCGGGGAGCTGTACCAGATCCTCGGCCTCGACCCGGCCCGCCCGGCCCTCACCCTGGACGAGCTGCCCAGCCTGGTCCTCGACGAGGACCGGCCGAAGCTGACCGCGATGGTCACGGACTGCCTGGTCGACGCCAGGCCGATCGACGGCGAGTTCCGCGTCGTACGGCCCGACTCCTCCGTGCGGACCGTGCACATGATGGGCGAACCCGTGCTCGGCGCCGACGGCGGTACGGCCTCCATGTGGGCCGTGCTGCGCGACGTCAGCGAACTGCGCCGCACCCAGCTGACGGTGCGCGAGACCCGTGACTCGCTGCACCGCGAGCGACGGCGGGAGCAGACCGAGCACCGGATCGCGGCAGAGCTGCAGGAAGCCGTGCTACCGCCATGGCACGGCTCCCTGCGGCTCCCGCACCAGGGCCCGGTGGCCCTGGACCTGGCGACCCACCGCCTGCCGGCCGCGACCCCCACCCTCATCGGCGGCGACTGGTACGACGCGCTGGAACTGGCCGACGGCCAGACCCTGCTGAGCGTCGGCGACCTCACCGGACAGGGCGTGTCCGTCGCCTCCGGCATGGCCATGCTGCTCGGCGCCGTACGCGGCATGGCGATGGCCGGCAGCGACCCCGGCCGCCTGCTCACCATGCTCAACCAGTTACTCGACACCACCGTGCAGCCCGCCCTCGGCAGCGCCGTCTGCTGCCGCTACCGGCCCGAGACCCGCACGCTGGTCTGGGCGCAGGCGGGACACCCCGCCCCGCTGCTGTACCGCAACGGGACGGGGCACCTGCTGAACGCACCGGACGGCGTCCTCCTCGGCGCCTCCTCGGGCGCCGTCTACGGACAGTCCGTCGTCACCCTGGAACCCGGCGACGTGCTCCTCCTGCACACCGACGGACTGATGTCGGGCCACAGCAGGACGGCGGCTGCGGACCGGCTGATCGGTCTCGCCCCACGGTTCGGCGCGGCGCGCACCGCGCAGGACTGCGTGCGAACCGTCGTGGAGGAGTTCGGCGGAGCGGGGCGCGAGGACGACGCGTGCGTGCTCGTCGCCAAGGTCACCGCATGACAACCTGACCGACCCGTCGGGTCGGGCGGCGCACAGGCCCCCTATGCCTGTGCGCTCCCGCCGTCCGCCTTGCCCCTCGGCTTGGGCAGGGCGAGCCTGATCTCCTCCCGCAACTGGTGGATCTTCGGGTAGCCGGCGTACTCCGCGGTCAGCCGGTACATCTGCCGCAGCCGGTCCCAGGTGCGCCGGGAGGAGTTCGAACCCATCGACATCAGGGCCAGCCGTGCGTAGCGGTCGGCCTGTTCGGGGTCGTCGGCGATGAAGCAGGCCGAGGCCATGGAGAGATGGTCGAAGATCTTCGACCGCTCCCGTCCGTCGACGCGCAGGGCGAGGGCCTTCTCCGCGTAGTGCTGCGCGTGCGCGGCGGCACCGGGGTCGAACTCCGCGAGCGTGCGGTAGGCGAGGGCCTGCATGCCGTACAGGTCCTCGTCCTTGAAGGTCTGCATCCAGTCCGGCGTTTCGACGTCCTGGCGGTCGGAGACGAAGAGGTCCTCCGCCTGCCCCAGCGTGCGGCGCATGGCCTGGCCCTTGCCCATCGACGCCTGCGCCCAGGCCTCGATGGTGTGGAACATCGCCTTCGTGCGCGGCTGCAGGCGGTCGCCGGCGCCGGACTGGGCGAGCTTCATCAGGTCCAGGGCGTCGTCGGGCCGGCCGAGGTGCACCATCTGCCGGGCCGCCCGGGACAGCGCCTCACCGGCGCGGGGCCGGTCCCCGCCCTCTCTGGCGGCGTGGGCGGCGATGACGAAGTACTTCTGCGCCGTGGGCTCCAGGCCGACGTCGTGCGACATCCAGCCCGCGAGGACGGCCAGGTTGGCGGCGACGCCCCACAAGCGCCGCTGGAGATGGGGTGGGTGGTGGTAGGCGAGCATGCCGCCCACCTCGTTGAGCTGTCCCACGACCGCCTTGCGCTGCAGCCCGCCGCCACGGGCCGCGTCCCAGGCGCGGAACACCTCGACCGAGCGCTCCAGTTCCTCGATCTCCTGCGACCCGATGGGGGCGGCCTCGTAGCGGTCGAACCCGGCGGGGTCGGCGTGCAGGGGGTCGTCGAGGACAGGGGCGTCGGCCTTCAGGGTGGGGTCGGTGTGCAGCCAGTCGTACATGGCGCTGCTGAGTGTGGATCCCGCGGCGAGCGCGGCACCCGCGCCCACCAAGCCGCGTCGGTTGAGCATGAGGTCCATTCCCGTGAATTCGGTGAGGACCGCGGCGGTCCGCTCGGGCGCCCACGGCACACCTTCGGGATGTTCCTCGATCCCGTCGACCTGCCGTTTCCCCGTGCGCCCGTGCCGTACCAGACCGAGGTCCTCGATGGTCACGACACGGCCGAGACGCTCGGTGAACAGAGCCGCCAGCACCCGCGGTACCGGATCGCGTGGGATCTCTCCCATGTCGATCCACCGCCGCACCCGGGAGGTGTCGGTCGACAGCTGGGGGTGGCCCATGGCCGCCGCCTGTCGGTTGACCAGTCTCGCGAGTTCGCCCTTCGACCAGCCGGCCAGGCCGAACAGGTCCGCCAGTCGGGAGTTGGGTTGTCCGCTCACTTAAGCCCCCAGGTTCTCGGCTGAGTTGACAGTAGCCCGGTGGAGGTTGCCGGGCGACTATTCGCCACGGTTCGCCAGGGTCCGCCAGATGGTGTGCCACTGGTCATCGGGTGTCAGGTAGGAAAGCGCCACCCCGACCCGGTCGCCGCCCTCCTCGCGAGGACGCGTGACGGCAACACGACGGCATATGCCGGGCACATTCCCCAGGGTGTGTCCGGGCGGCCGGGCCGGGTGGGGCGTGCAACGCACAGGCAGGCACCGCAGGCACACGAAGGGATCTGTATCTCCCATGTACGCAGCATCGTCCTCCGTGTCCGCCCCGCCCCGGCCGCTGCGACCCCGCCCGGCGGGCGGCGGGCCGTACCTCGATCCGGCGGCGCGTCCGGGGAGTCCCGTGCTGGGCGCGGGCCGGCCCCGGCGGATCCCGGGGCAGCCCGGGACCCAACCGCTCAGCGGGAGACTCGACCTGTCCGGCCCCCAGGGTGCGCAGCTGCGCACCGCGCTCGCCGCGGTGCACCGGATCTGCCCGGAGTTCGCCCCGGTGCAGGTCCTGCGGCGCAGCGGACGCTCCGTCCTCCTCGTGGGGACGACGGGACGCAACACGGCCGTCGCGAAGTGTCTCCTGGACCACTCCCCCGCCTGGGTGGAGCGGAGCCGCCAGGAAATAGCCGCATACCGCTCGTTCGTCCGGCACCGGCCGCCGGTCCGGGTGCCGAGGCTGATCGCGGCGGACCCGGACAACTGCACGCTGGTGATCGAGCGGATGCCGGGCCGGGCGGCTGCGTTCCAGCGGCACCCCACGGAGGCGCCGCCCCGCGCGGACATCCGGGCCGCGCTCGGCGCGATCTGCCGGGTGAACGCCTGGCGGCCCCCGGCGGGGACGTTCGACATGCCGCTGGACTACGCGGCCCGCATGTCCCGGTACCACGAGCTGGGCCTGCTCACCGACCGGGACCTCGGCGACCTGCAGAAGCTGCTGCACGGCATCGCGCACGAGGTGGGCCGGCACGGCATGCTCCAGTTCTGCCACGGCGATGCCCTGCTCTCGAACATCCTGCTGTCCCCGGCCGGTCCAGTGCTGGTGGACTGGGAGCACGCGGGCTGGTATCTGCCGGGGTACGACCTGGCGACGCTGTGGCTGGTCCTCGGGGACGCCGCTCAGGTCGCCCGGCGGCAGATCAGCCAGATCGCCCAGTCGGCGGGCCCGGCCTCCCGGGACGCCTTCCTGGTGAACCTGATGCTCCTGCTGACCCGGGAGATCCGTACGTACGAGACGGCCGTGCAGCGTTCGATGCACGAGGTGGCCCCGGCGGCACCGGGTACGGCCCACCCGGGTGCTGCGCCGTCCGGCGAGGAACAGCGGCTGCTGCTCAGGCGGCTGCACGACGACTGCCAGATGGCCCGCCGGGCCGTGCGTGCGGCGGTCGGCACTCGCTGACGGGGACGACGGGTCCGCGGTGCGCCCTGAGCGGCGGCGCACCGCGGACCTTCGTACGTCCGGGGCCGGGGCGTCGACGGCCACTGGTGTATGCCAGTGACGCCCCGCAGGCCCGCGCACCACCGCCGCGAAACTCGCCGAAAACCCTCCGTGACGTGGGAAGTCGCCCGTCTGACGGCATCATTGACGGATCGTCGGCCAGCCGGTACCACTGACCCAGCTCTGGCGCCGCACGCCCCGCCACGCTCCGCCCGTCACAGGAGGCCGCATTGCGAGGATCCGCCACCGACCCCACGTCCACACCCGGCCACAGACGTCTGCGGCGGACCGCCGTCCCGCTCGCCTCCGCGGCCCTGCTGCTGCCCCTGCTCGGCGCGGCCCCGGCCCCCACCGCCGCGGACTCCGCCACGCACCGGCTCCAGCAGGCGTTCGCCGGCGCGGCGGCCGACTACCACGTGCCGCAGAGCGTTCTGCTGGCCGTCTCCTACCTCCAGTCCCGCTGGGACCGGCACGCCGGCGCGCCGAGCGTGACCGGCGGCTACGGCCCGATGCACCTCACGGACGCCCGGACCGCGATCGCCGCCGCGGAGCACTTCGCGGAGGGCAGCGAGGACGCCCGCGGTGACACCGCCCGGGCGGCACTGCACCCCTCCGTCGAGGTACCGGCCGAGTCGGCGGTCCCGGCCCGCCTGCGGACGCTGCCGAAGGCCGCAGAGCTGACCGGCCTCCCGGCCGAGGAACTGCGCACCGACCCGGCGGCGAACGTGGCCGGCGGTGCGGCGCTGCTCGCCGCCGCGCAGAAGGAGCTGGGCGAGCCGCTCAGCGCCGACCCGGCGCAGTGGTACGCAGCGGTGGCTCTGTTCTCCGGCGCCGACGACACGGCGACGGCCGCCAGGTACGCCGACGATGTGTACGACGTGCTGCGCACGGGCGAGGAGCGCACCACGGACGACGGCCAGCTGGTGACCCTGGCCGCCCAGCCGCGGCTCACCGCCGACACCGCCCAGCTGCGGCGGGCCGGTCTGCGCACGCTGCCGGCGGACGGCACCGAGTGCCCGCGGTCGGTGTCCTGCGAGTCGGTCCCGGCGCCCTACGCGGAGTTCGGCGACAACGACTACGGCAATCACGACCTCGGCGACCGTCCGGCGTCGCAGGGCATCAGGTACATCGTCATCCATGACACGGAGGGCGCCTGGGACGGGGTCATGAAGCTGATCCAGGACCCCACTTATGTGTCGTGGAACTACACGATTCGCTCCACCGACGGTCTGATCGCCCAGCACGTCAAGGCGAAGGACGTGGCCTGGCACGCGGGCAACTGGTACGTCAACGCGAAGTCGATCGGCATCGAGCACGAGGGCTTCCTCGCCTCGCCGGACGCCTGGTACACGGAGGCGATGTACCGGTCCTCGGCGCGGCTGGTGCGGTACCTGGCCAGGACGTACGGCATCCCGCTGGACCGGCAGCACATCCTGGGCCACGACAACGTGCCCGGGCCGACCGCGTCCAGCGTTCCGGGGATGCACACGGACCCGGGGCCGTACTGGGACTGGCGGCACTACTTCCGGCTGCTGGGACAGCCGTTGCGGCGCACGGCCGGCCCGCACTCGGGTGTGCTGACGATCCTGCCGGACTACGCCTCGAACCAGCCCGTGTACACCGGCTGCACCACCAGGGGCGAGCCGTGCACGGCGCACGGCTCCAGCGAGGTGCGGCTGTACACGGACCACGACGTGACCGCCCCGCTGGTCAAGGACATCGGCCTGAGGACGGATCCGACGGACGGGGTGAACGATCTGTCCTCGCGGGTCTCCACCGGCCAGAGTTACGCGGTGGCCGACCGCTGGGGCGACTGGACGGCCATCTGGTACCTGGGCCAGAAGGCCTGGTTCCGCAACCCGGTGAAGGACCCGACGGCCGTACCGGTGAAGGGGCTCGTGGTGAGGCCGCGGGACGGCCTGGCGAGCGTCCCGGTGTACGGCCGGGCCTATCCGGAGAAGGAGGCCTACCCGGCGGACGTCCCCGCGCAGTCCGTGGTGCCGCTCCCCTACACGATCCCCGCCGGACAGACGTACGTGGTGGGTGACGAGGTGCCGGGCGAGTACTACTACGCGGTGACCTTCACCCCCGACTCGCACCGGGTCGTGGTGGGCGAGGACCTGTACTACGAGATCCAGTACGGCCACCGGGTCGGGTTCGTCCGGGCCGCGGACGTGACGCTCGAGGCAGCCGCCCGCTAGCCCGGTCCGAGGTGCCTCGGATGCCTCAGCCCTGCTGGAAAAGCTCCGCCGGGAGCGGCTTCAGCAGGGCGTACAGGTCGTCGGTGATCGGGCGGTCCCAGGCGGCGATGGTCACCAGGACGCCGTCGCTGCGGTCGAACTGGACACAGGAGATCCGGCTCTCGGAGAGCTTCAGCCGGCGCACGATGAGCAGGTTGTCGCCCTGGAGCACCGGGGTGTCCTCGACGCCGACGACGGTGACCTCCTCGTCGTTCTCCAGCGCCAGCAGCAGCTGGCCCACCTCGAAGGGGATCTCTCCGTCGTCGACCTCGCGGGCGGGGGAACCCTCCGGGAGGTTGCCGATGATCATGGCGGGGCCGCGTCCGCCGAACAGGTCGTAGCGCAGGAAAACGCCCTGGCAGGTGCCGTCGGGGGCGGGCAGCAGGCCCGCGCCGAGATTGCCCGGCCAGTCGCCCGGGTCCATGGCCAGCACGTCGAAGTCGGGTCCGGCAGGGGTCGCGCTGCGGCGGCGGAGGAACGACATGCGGCCATGGTACGTGGGCTCCGGCGGAAGTGCCGTGACGGGGTCGTCGGTCACCCGCGGGTGCGTTGTGGCCGCTCGCTCCCCCTCGTTCCCGGCTCGGCGGTCAGGGGGCAGCCGGTCAGCAGGGCGGCCCGGGCCGCGTCGGGCGGGCGCGGGACCGTGTGGTCGGCCGGCGGGACGCCGTCCCCCGTGATCCAGTGTTCCAGGGCCTCGAAGGCCGAGCGGTGGCAGGGCACCATCGGGCGGAGCCGGCCGGGGAAGGCGTCGGCCAGGGAGTCGGTGTGGGTGCCGTCCTCGATGCGGTAGTAGCGCAGCAGGGAACCGCGGCCGGCCTCGTGGACCATGCGGGCGTAGACGTCGGCGTCCTGGCTGATCGGCAGCAGCACGTCGAGGGTGCCCTGGAGGGTGATCAGGGGTTTGCCGATGCGTCCGGTCAGGGCGATGCGGCCGACCGCCCGGTGGACGGCGGCGGGCCGGGCCGCGTAGTCGTAGTCGGCGTCGCAGGCGGGGGTGCCGGAGGCGCAGTACGGGGTGCCGGCCTCGGTGGCGCCGTCGTAGCCGGGGTCGACTTCCTCGCGGTAGATCCGCTGGGTGAGGTCCCAGTAGACCTGGTGGTGGTACGGCCACAGGAACTCGGAGCCGGCCGGGAAGCCGGCCCGGTGCAGGGCCGCCGCGGCCTCGGCGGCTCCGGGTCCGCCGGCGGCGTAGGCGGGGTAGTGGCGCAGGGCGGCCGGCAGGGAGGTGAGCAGGTTGGGGCCGTCCGAGCGCCAGAGGGTGCCCTCCCAGTCGACTCCGCCGTCGTACAGCTCCGGATGGTTCTCCAATTGCCAGCGCACCAGGTAGCCGCCGTTGGACATGCCGGTGGCGAGGGTGCGGGCGGGGGGCCGGTGGTAGCGCTGGGTGACGACCGTGCGGGCGGCGCGGGTGAGCTGGGTGAGGCGGGTGTTCCATTCGGCGATGGCGTCGCCGGGCCGGCGGCCGTCGCGGTGGAAGGCCGTGCCGGTGTTGCCCTTGTCGGTGGCGGCGTAGGCGTAGCCGCGGGCGAGCACCCAGTCGGCGATCGCCCGGTCGTTCGCGTACTGCTCGCGGTTGCCCGGGGTGCCGGCGACCACCAGGCCGCCGTTCCAGTGGTCGGGCAGCCGGATGACGAACTGGGAGTCGTGGTGCCAGCCGTGGTTGGTGTTGGTGGCGGAGGTGTCCGGGAAGTAGCCGTCGATCTGGATGCCGGGGACGCCGGTGGGTGTGGGCAGGTCCTTGGGGGTGAGCCCCGCGTAGTCGGCGGGGTCGGTGTGGCCGGAGGCCGCGGTCCCGGCGGTGGTCAGCTCGCCCAGGCAGTCGGCCTGCTGGCGGGCGGCGCCGGGCACGTGCAGCCGGGCACGGCCGGCGCAGTGGGCGTCCGGTGTCCCCGGGCCGGCGGGTGCCGCGGTGGCCGGGGTGACCAGGAGCGTGCAGACGGCGGTGAGCGAGAGCGCGCCCAGCGCGGTGCGCCGGGCGCGGTGCGGTGTGCGGTGCGGGAGCATGCGGTTCCTCCGGCGGGGTTGGGGACGCGCTGGAGGCTAGGGGCGGTGTAGTGGTTCCCGACATGTGTGGGGCCGCCATGATGACGATCCGTTAGGGGTCGTCGGCCACCATGGCGGCCCGGTCGGGTGTCCCCGCTGCCCGGTCAGGGGCAGCCGGTGTCGGTGACGGTGAAGTAGCCCGTGGGTGATTCCTTCAGGGTGTGGGTGACGAACGTGTTGTACAGGCCTATGTTCTGGTGCGAACCGTTGGCGTATGTGGAGCCGCCGCTGGTGGTGGCGCGGCCCGCCTGTACGTGGGCGTAGTTGCTCGCCGTCCAGCAGGCCGCGCTGCCGCCGCCACCCGGGTCGGGCTCGCCCGGGGTGCTGGTGTCCAGGCCGAAGAACCGGGCGATCCAGCGGCTGGAGCAGATGGAGTCCAGGAAGTACGGGGCGCCGGTGCCGCCGCACTGTTCGCCGCCGGTGCCGGGGTCGACCGGGGTGCCGTGCCCGATGCCGGGGACCCGGTCGACCTCGACGGCGACCGTGCCGTCGGCGGCCAGGTACTGGTCCTGCCGGGTGGCGTCCGGCCCGATGGTGGTGGTCCGGGTGGGTGTCTGGGACAGGCCGTGCAGTGCCGTCCACTGGTCGCGCAGTTCGCCGGCGTTGCGCGGTACGACGGTGGTGTCCTGGTCGCCGTACCAGACGGCCGTGCGCGGCCACGGCCCGGTGTACGACGGGTAGGCGTCGCGCACCCGCCCGGCCCAGTCCGCCGGGCTGCGGTCGACGCCGGGGTTCATGCAGGTGTAGGGGCTGTTGTCCCGGGTGCAGTCGTAGGGCAGGCCGGCGACGACCGCGCCCGCCGAGAACACGTCGGGGTAGGCGGCGAGCATGACCGCGGTCATGGCGCCGCCGGCGGACAGGCCGGTGACGTAGGCGCGCCGGGGGTCGGCGCCGTAGGCGGTGACGGCGTGGCTCACCATCTGCCGGACGGACAGGGCCTCGCCCTGGCCGCGCCGGTTGTCGGCGGTCTGGAACCAGTTGAAGCACTTGTTCGGGTTGTTGGCGGTGCCGGTCTCGGCGAGCACGAGCAGGAAGCCGTCCTGGTCGGCGAGTCGGGGCAGTCCGGAGTTGTCGGCGTAGACCTGGGCGCTCTGCGTGCAGCCGTGCAGGGCCACGACCACCGGCGGGTGGGCCGGGAGGGTGGCGGGCCGGTACACGTACATGGTGAGGGCGCCCGGGTTGGACCCGAAGTCGGTCACCCTGGTGAGCGTGACGGCGGCGCGGGCCTCGGGTGCGGGGCCGGCGAGTGCGGTGCCGAGGACGACGGCGAGTACGGCCAGGACGCGGGCTGTCAGGCGGGGCAGCAGGCGGGCACGTGGCCGTGCTCCGGGTGCCCTGCGGAACGGGGGCGGTGGCATGGCGGCTCCTTGGGTGTACACACGGTCCCGGCCGCTCCGGCGCGGGTGGCGCCCGGAGGACCGGGGGTGGCGGAACCATAGGTTCGGGTGTGTCCGGGCACCATGGCGCGGTGCCCCACAGCCTTCGGAACGTCCGTCGGGGCCGGGCGGATTGCCCGGCGCTGCGCGGTCTGCTAGGGCCCCGGATGCCGGGTCTCATTCCTCCGGCGGGGCGGGCGGTACCACCGCGACGGGGCTCGCCGCGTGCAGCAGCACGGCCTGGGTGACCGAGCCCATCATGCGGGCCGGGGCGAGCAGCCGCCGCCGGTGCCGGCCGACCACGACCAGGTCGGCGTCCCTGGAGGCGGCGACGAGGAGGCCGGCCGCGTCGCCGGGCAGTGCCTCGGCGTCGGCGCGGACCCCGGGGTGGCGCTCCCGGTGCGGGGCGAGGAAGCCCTCGGCGAGGACGCGGGTCTCGTTCGCCACGGCGTCCTGGTCCACCGCGGGCGGCACCAGCTGTCCGGGCGCGGACCAGGTCTGCACCGGCCACGGGTAGGCGGCGATCACCTGCAGCCTGGCGTCGCGCAGGGCGGCCTCGGTGAAGGCGAAGGAGAGGACGGCCTCGTCGGGGCTGTCGGCGTGCAGGCCGACGACCACCCGGGGCCCGGGCTCGGCGGGCCCCTCCCCGTGCACCTCGCGGCCGGGCCGGGGTACGACCACCACCGGGCACTCGGCGTCCCGGGCGGCGGCGAGGCCGTTGGAGCCGAGCAGCAGGCTGGCGAAGCCGCCGCGTCCCCGGGAGCCGAGCACCAACAGCTGGGCGTCGCCGCCCAGTTCGGGCAGGACGGCGCCGGGAACGCCCTCCAGGGCGACGTACTCCAGGGCCGGTGGCCCGGCGCGGTCCGCGAGCCGGGTGCGCACCTCGTCCAGCACGGGGTCGCCCTCGGCCTCGGGCGGCCCGGCGACCAGGACGTCGGCCTGGCCCCAGGCGGCGTACTGCCGTACGTGCACCACCCGCAGCGGTGCCGTGCGGCGGCGGGCGGCGTCCACGGCCCAGTCCAGGGCGCGCAGGCTGTCCGCGGACCCGTCGACCGCGGCGATGACCGGCGCAGCGCTCATCCTTCTCACCTCCGGAACACGACCTTCCCCTTGTGGGGGCCAGCCTGGCTCAGGCGGGGCCCCGGCAGGGCGCTGCTGGTCGCGTGTCCGCGAATCCGCTCGCAACACCCCCGGTTCAGGTGAGATCCGCTGCGGCCGGCGCGGCGTCAGGTGAGGTCGAACTCGCCTTCCCGTGCGCCGGAGACGAAGGCACCCCACTCGGCGGGGGTGAAGATCAGGGAGGGACTCTCCGGCCGGCCGCTGTTGCGCATCGCGATGAAGCCCTCGACGAAGGCGATCTGGACATCGCCCAGACCTCGGCTGCTGGACTGCCACTCCGCCTTGGTCAGATCCAGCTCCGGCTTGTCCCAGCCCGCGAGCGGGTGCTGCTGGGTGGTGGTCTCGGCCACGTCCGTGCTCCTCCCGGTTCGTCGTCCGCGGGTCAGCCTAGCGACCGGTCGCTACGGCGGACAGGGCACGTGGGGACGACCTTTCCGCCCGGCCGGCCGGGCCGCTGCGGCCGGCCGGTCAGGAGTCGGGCGGCTCGGAGCCGACGAGCCACATGGAGAAGAACTGCGAGCCGCCGCCGTACGCGTGCCCGAGCACCCGGCGGGCGCCGTCCACCTGGTGTTCCCCGGCCTGGCCGCGCACCTGGAGGGCGGCCTCGGCGAAGCGGATCATGCCGGAGGCGCCGATGGGGTTGGTGGACAGCACCCCGCCCGACATGTTGACGGGCAGGTCGCCGTCGAGCGCGGTCGCCCCGGACTCGGTGAGCTTCCAGCCCTCGCCCTCCGCGGCGAAGCCCAGGTTCTCCAGCCACATGGGCTCGTACCAGGAGAACGGCACGTAGATCTCGGCCGCGTCGATGTCCCGGCGCGGGTCGGTGACGCCGGCCTGCCGGTAGACGTCGGCGGCGCAGTCCCTGCCGGCCTGCGGGGAGACGAAGTCCTTGCCGGCGAACAGGGTGGGTTCGCTGCGCATGGCGCCGCCGAGCAGCCAGGCGGGCGGCCGGGGCGCGCGGGCGGCTCCGGCGCGGTCGGTGAGGACCATGGCGCAGGCGCCGTCGGAGGACGGGCAGGTCTCGGAGTAGCGGATGGGGTCCCACAACATGGGTGACGCCACCACCTTCTCGACCGTGATGTCGTGTTCGTGGAGGTGGGCGTACGGGTTCTTCAGGGCGTTGCGCCGGTCCTTGTAGGCGACGAGGGCGCCGATGGAGTCGGGGGCGCCGCTGCGCCGCATGTAGGCGCGGACATGCGGGGCGAAGAAGCCGCCGGCCCCGGCGAGCAGGGGCTGCTGGAAGGGGATGGGCAGGGACAGGCCCCACATGGCGTTGGACTCGGACTGTTTTTCGAAGGCGAGGGTGAGCACGGTGCCGTGGACGCGGGCGGCGACCAGGTTGGCGGCGACCAGCGCGGTGGACCCGCCGACGGAGCCCGCGGTGTGCACCCGCAGCATGGGTTTGCCGACGGCGCCGAGCGCGTCGGCGAGGTACAGCTCGGGCATCATCACGCCCTCGAAGAAGTCGGGTGCCTTCCCGATGACGACGGCGTCGATGTCGGCCCACGTCGACCCGGCGTCCTCCAGCGCGCGCCGGGCGGCCTCCCGGACGAGTCCGGCGATCGACACGTCCCGGCGGGCGGCCACGTGCTTGGTCTGGCCGATACCGACGACGGCGACGGGTTCCTTGCTCATCGTGGATCCCCTTCGAGTACGGCGACCAGGTTCTGCTGGAGGCAGGGACCGGAGGTGGCGTGGGCGAGGGCGCGGTCGGAGGCGCCGCGGTGGATGCGGGCGGCGGCCTCGCCGATGCGGACGAGTCCGGCGGCCATGACGGGATTGGCGGCGAGGGCGCCGCCCGACGGGTTCACGCGCACGCCGTCGTCCAGCCGGAGGGCCCGGCGCAGGACCACCTCCTGGGAGCTGAACGGCGCGTGCAGTTCGGCGGTGTCGACGGGCCGTTCGAAGGCGCCCGCGCGTTCGGCGGCGAGCCGGGTGGAGGGCGAGTCGGTGAGGTCGCGCACGCCCAGGGCGTGGGCCTCGATGCGGTGGTCGATGCCCCGGATCCAGGCGGGCCGCGCGCACAGCCGACGGGCCCGCTCCCCCGCGGCGAGGATCACGGCGGCGGCGCCGTCGCCGACGGGCGGGCAGTCGCCGGTGCGCAGGGGCCGTACGACGTGGTCGCCCTGCGGGATCCGGCCCGTGAGCTGGGCGTGCGGGTTGGCGGTGGCGTCGGCCCTGCTACGGGCGCCGACGGCGGCGAGCGCGCGTTCGTCGGTGTGTCCGGCGTCCATGAGGGCCTGCGCCTGGAGGGCGGCGAGGGCTATGGCGTCGGGCCACAGGGGGGCGACGTAGTACGGGTCGAGCTGGCGGGTGAGCACGTCCCGGACGGAGCCGGGTGAGCACTTGCCGTAGGAGTAGACGAGCGCGGTGTCGGCGTCTCCGGTGAGCAGCTTGGTCCAGGCCTCGTACAGGGCCCAGGCGCCGTCCATCTCGACGTGCGACTCGGAGATCGGCGGCCAGGCGCCGACGCCGTCGAGGGCGAGGGTGAAGGAGAAGGCGCGGCCGGCGAGGTAGTCGCTGGAGCCGGAGCAGGTGAAGCCGATGTCGGCGGTCCGCAGGCCGGTCTGCGCCAGGACGTCGTGCAGGACGGGCATGAGCATCTCGACCTCGGAGGACTCGGCGGTGGAGCGCCGGTGGTCGGTCTGCGCGAAGGCGACGACGGCGATGTCCCGGGGGCCGGGGGCTTCCGCGCTGGTCACAGCAGCTCCTTGTACGTCTCGTAGTCCGCGTCGGGTTCGCCGGTGGGCCGGTAGTGGTCGGGGTAGCGGGCGCCCTCGGTCCACACCGGCTCGACGCGCAGGCCCATGCGCACCCGGTCGTAGGGGATGCCGCCGATGCGGGCGTGCAGGGCGAGGTCGGCGCCGTCCAGGGCGATGTGGGCGTAGACGTAGGGCACCTCGATGTCGAGGTTCTTCGCCTTGATGTTGACGATGCAGAAGGTGGTGACCGTGCCGCGGGGACCCACTTCGACCTGTTCGGCTGTGGCGACGCCACATGTGGGGCACGCACCCCTCGGCGGGACGTACACCTTGCGGCAGGAGGGACACCGTTCGCCGACGGTGCGCCGCTCGGAGAGGGCATGGATGTAGGCGGACTGGGCGCGTCCCGGGGAGTAGGTGTAGTCGAGCCGGGCGGGGGCGACGATGCCGCTGACCGCGTCCGCGAACTCGCGGCTGCGGCCCGTGGGCCGGTCCGCCTCGCCGTCGTACGGTTCGAAGCAGGCGATGTCGGTGATGGCGCCGGTGCGTTCCGCGGCCCAGCGGACGCGCACCCGCATGCCGGTGCGGACGGCGTCGGGGCCGGGGGCGTCGAGGGCGTGCAGCAGGGCGGTGTCGGCGCCGTCCAGCCGGACCAGGACCCAGGCGAAGGGCGTGCCGAGGGGCTGGCCGCGACGGGGTGCGTGGTTCCAGGCCCAGGTGGTGACCGTGCCGGTGGGGGCGACCTCGACGAGGTCGTGGATCTCCTCGGCGGTGACGGGGTCGTACTCGACGGGCGGCACGAGGGTGCGCCCGTCGGTGGTGCGCACGCCGAGGACGACCCGTTCGCGCAGGCCGGTGAGGAAGGCGCTCTGGACGGGGCCGACGGAGCGGGTGAAGGGGAACTCGACGACGAGGGGGGCTTCGAGGACTTCGGGCATCGGCTGCCTCCTTGGAGATCGGCGGTGAAGGCGCACCCCGTAGGGGCGCGGGGACTGCGCGTCCGGCCCACGACGGCCCGCAGCCTGCGAACGGCGTGCGCCCACCTCCCGCGGAGCGTCACGCACGCTTGTAGACAGGCGGCCGTTTCTCCGCGAAGGCGCGGGCGCCCTCCTTCGCGTCGGCGGTGTCGAAGACCGGCCGGCCGCGGGCGAGTTCGGCGGCCAGACCCTCGGCCTCGGTCATCTCCGCGGTCTCGTACACGGACGCCTTGACGGCCTCGACGGCGAGCGGGCCGCAGGCGTTGATCCGCTCGGCGATCTCCAGGGCCCTGGCGAGGGCGGTGCCGTCGGGGACGACATGCCCGATCAGGCCGATACCGGCGGCTTCCCGGGCGCTGTAGGGGCGTCCGGTGAGCAGCATCTCCAGGGCATGGGTGCGCGGGATCTGGCGCGGGAGACGGACGGTGGAGCCGCCGATCGGGAACAGGCCGCGCCTGACCTCGAACAGGCCGAAGGTCGCGGACTCGCCCGCGACCCGGATGTCCGTGCCCTGGAGGATCTCGGTGCCGCCCGCGACGCAGTGGCCCTCGACGGCGGCGATCACCGGTTTGCGGGGGCGATGGTGGCGCAGCATCGCCTTCCAGTGCAGGTCGGGATCGGCCTTCAGCCGGTCGCGGTACCCCTGGCCCTGCATGCCGCCGCCGGCCAGCGCCTTGAGGTCCATGCCGGCGCAGAACGCGCCGCCGGCCCCGGTGAGGACGATCGAGCGGACCGAGTCGTCCGCGTCGGCCTCCAGCCAGCCGTCGTACAGGCCGACCAGCATCGCCAGGGAGAGCGCGTTCCTGGCGTCGGGCCGGTTGAGCGTGAGCACCAGTGTGGCGCCTTCCCGCTGCACGGCGAGGTGTTCCGTCCCACCCATGGGCCATCTCCCCTCGGTCGGAACGAGAACAGGTTGCAGGAGCGGAGGGGGCACTTCAAGGGTTTTCTGACAGACAGTCAGATTTCTTGGTGCGGGCCCTTCCCACTTGCCGCCCCCTTTGCTCTGATGACCGGCGAGCCGACGGATGCGCCTGTCGTCGCCGGGACGTGCCGGGGTCAGGAGGAAGCGGTGGAGTACAACCTTGCCGACCTGTTCGAGTCGGTCGTCGACGTGGCCGCGGACCGCGAGGCGCTCGTCTACCTCGACCATCCCGGCACGGGTGCGGAGCGCCGGCTGACGTACGCCGAACTGGACGCCGCCGCCAACCGCGTCGCGCACCACCTGGCCGACAGCGGCGTACGGCCCGGCGAGCACCTCGGCCTCCACCTGTACAACGGCGTCGAGTACCTGCAGACGGTCCTGGCCTGCCTGAAGGCCAGGATCGTCCCGGTCAACGTCAACTACCGCTATGTAGAAGACGAGTTGGTGTACCTCTACCAGGACGCGGACCTGGTCGCGCTGGTCTTCGACGCGGAGTTCGAGGACCGGGTCGCGGGGGCGCTGCCGCGGGCGCCGAAGCTGCGGCACCTGCTGCGGGTGGGCACCCCGGCCGTGGAGGCGGTGCGCGGGGCGGTGCCGTTCGCCGCCGCGGAGGCCGCCGGGTCGGCCGGGCGGAGCTTTCCCCCGCGCTCCGGGGACGACCAGTTCATCATCTACACCGGCGGCACGACGGGCATGCCCAAGGGGGTGATGTGGCGCCAGGAGGACCTGTTCTTCGCCGGGCTGGGCGGCGGGGCGCCCACCGGGGAGCCGGTGAAGGCGCCGCAGGAGCTGGCCGAGCGGGTCGCCGCCGGCGGTTCCGGGATCACCTTCTTCCCCACTCCCCCGCTGATGCACGGCACGTCGACGCTCACCGCCTTCATCGGCTTCAACTTCGGCCAACGGGTCGTGCTGCACCGCAGGTTCGTGCCGGAGGAGGTGCTGCGGACCGTCGAGCGGGAGCGGGTCACCAGCATGTCGCTGGTCGGGGACGCGATGCTCCGGCCGCTGATCGACGCGCTCGCCGGGCCGCTCAAGGGCACGGACTGCTCGGCGCTGTTCAGCGTCTCCTCCTCGGGCGCGATCATGTCGGAGACGGTGCGCCAGCAGTTCCGCGAGCTGCTCCCGAACGCGGTGCTGCTGAACAACTTCGGCTCCTCCGAGTCCGGCTTCAACGGCACCGCGACCGAGGACGCGGGCCCCGAGCGCGGCTTCCGCATCCGGGTCAACTCCCGCACCCGCGTGGTGGATCCGGCGACCCGCGAACCCGTGGCACCCGGCGAGGTGGGCCGGGTCGCGCAGTGCGGCCACGTGCCGCTCGGCTACTACAACGACCCGGCGAAGACCGCCGAGACGTTCTTCGAGAAGGACGGACGGCGCTGGGTGCTGCTCGGCGACATGGCGACGGTCGACGCGGACGGCGTGGTCACCGTCCTCGGCCGGGGCTCGCAGTGCATCAACACCGGCGGCGAGAAGGTGTACCCGGAGGAGGTCGAGCAGGCCCTCAAGGCGCATCCGGACGTGTACGACGCGCTGGTCGCCGGGGTGCCGGACGCCCGATGGGGCAGCCATGTGGCGGCCGTGGTGCAGCTGCGCCCGGGGGCGCCGCGCCCCTCGCTCGCCGACATCCAGCGCCACTGCCGTACCCGCCTGGCCGGTTACAAGGTCCCCAGGCAACTGGTGGTCACGGACACCGTCCAGCGGTCGCCGAGCGGCAAGGCCGACTACCGGTGGGCGCGGGAGGTGGCGGTCGCGGCGGAGCGGCCGTAGGCCGGGTGTCCCGCACCGCCGGCACCACTCCGACGACTACTCTGTGCACACAGTCGAGCCGTTCGCTGACGGATGGTGACGACCGCACGGAAGGACCTTCGGGTGTCTCACCTCACGCCTGGTCGCCTGCCGGACGGCACAGCGGCGCCGGACAGCGGCGCGGCGGCGGCCGGGTACGGTGCCGCGCGGGCGGCGCCGGCGGGTGCCGGGCGCCGCCGGACCGGGCGGCCGGCGCGCTGCGCGGCCGTCGGGGCGACCGTGCTCGCGGCCGTCGTCCTGCTGGGCGCGCTGCTCCTGCCCGACCGGCTCGACGGCCTCACCCCGTCCGCGTTCCTGCGCCTGCCGGTCGAGGGCATCGCGCTCGCCGCGGTGCTGCTCGTGCTGCCGCCCCGGGCGAGGCGGGCCGGCGCCGCCGCCGGCGGCCTCCTGACCGGGCTGCTCGCCCTGCTCAAGGGCGTCGACATGGGCTTCCAGGAGGTGCTGCTGCGCCCGTTCGACCCGGTGCTGGACTGGACCCTGCTGGGCAACGCGGCCGACTACCTGCGGGAGACGTCCGGCCGGACCGGCGCGCTGCTGGCCGCGGCCGGAGTCCTCGCTCTCGCGCTCGTCGTCCTCGCCCTGACCACGCTGGCGGCGGTGCGCCTGGTGACCGTGACGGCCCGTCACCGGCGGCACGCCGTCCGCGTCACCCTGGTGCTGGCGCTCGCCTGGACCACCTGCGTCACGCTCGGACTGCGCTCCGGCGGGGCACCGGTCGCCGCCACGATCGACGCGGACCTCGTCGGCGACCGCGTCCGGCAGGTCCGTACGTCCCTCGCCGACGCGCGGGTCTTCCGGCGCCAGGCCGCCCGCGACGCCTTCGCGCACACCCCGCCCGGCCGGCTGCTGACCGGGCTGCGCGGCAAGGACGTGCTGATCACCTTCGTCGAGAGCTACGGCCGTACGGCCCTGGAGGACCCGGCCGTCGCCCCGCGGGTCGGCGCGGTCCTGGGCGAGGGCACCGCCGCTCTGCGGGCGGCCGGCTTCCGGGCGCGCAGCGGCTGGCTGCGCTCGCCGGTGACCGGCGGCGGCAGCTGGCTGGCGCACGCGACCTTCCTGTCCGGGCTGTGGATCAGCAACCAGCAGCGGTTCCACACCCTCACCACCAGCGACCGGACCACACTCACCGGCGCCTTCCGCAGGGCGGGTGGCTGGCGGACGGCCGGCGTCATGCCCGGGATCGACCGGGCGTGGCCGGAGGGCGGGTTCTTCGGCCTGGACCACGTCCACGACCGGGCCCGCCTCGGCTACCACGGCCCGGGCTTCGGCTGGTCGCAGGTGCCCGACCAGTTCACCCTGGAGGCGTTCCGGCGGCTGGAGTCCGGGCGGCGGGGCCGGGGGCCGCTGATGGCGGAGATCGTCCTGACGTCCAGCCATCATCCGTGGGCGCCGGTGCCCCCCATGGCCGACTGGCGCGGCCTGGGCGACGGCTCCGTCTTCCGCCGCCCCGGCGGGGACGGCAGGGAGGGCAGCGAGGACAGGGACGCCGAGGAGGTGTGGAAGGACCCGCAGCGGCTGCGCGCAGGGTACCGGGACGCGATCACGTACTCGCTGCGCAGCCTCATCGGCTACCTGCGGCGCTACGGCGACGAGCGCACCGTCCTGGTCTTCCTCGGCGACCACCAGCCCGTCCCGGCGGTCACCGGGGCCGGCCCCCGCAAGGACGTGCCCGTGACGATCGTCGCCCACGACCCGAAGGTGCTGGAGCGGATCTCCGGCTGGGGCTGGACCGAGGGTCTCGCACCGGCCGCGGACGCCCCCGTCTGGGCGATGGACGCGTTCCGGGACCGGTTCCTCACGGCGTACGGCCCGCAGCCGGGCTGAGGACGCTCACCGGTCGAGGAAGGCGAGCGTACGGCTCACGAACCGCTCCGGGTCGTCCAGCCAGGGGTAGTGGGCGGCACCTGGCTGCACGGTGCACTCGGCGTGCGGGAAGGCCTCGGCGGTGCGGCGGGCGAGGCCGGGGCGGGGACCGCCGTCGAGTCCGCCCGCGTACACGAGGACCGGCGCGGTCAGGGCGGCGAGGGCGGCGCGGGTCGCGTCCGGGGTGAAGGCTCCCTCGGCGAAGTAGCGCTCGCCCGCCTCGTCGTTGGTCTGGTGCAGCTCGGCGTCCGCGTGCGCCCGGGCGGTGTCGTCCCAGCGGCCGTAAAAGAACGGCAGGAAGACGTCGTCGAACTCCGCCTCGCCGGCGAGCCAGGCCCGGAAGGCGGGGAACGCCCGGGCGAACCACGGCTCGTCGGCGCGCAGCCGGGCCGCGGCCAGCCGGTCCTCGGGCGTGGCCCGCAGGCCCAGGGCGGACGGGTTGGGGGTGACCAGGAGCAGCCGCCGTATCCGGTGCGGGTGGCGGGCCGCGTAGAGCACCGCCAGGGCGGCGCCCGCCGAGTGGGCGACCAGATCCATGTGTTCCAGACCCATGTGGGCCCGCCACACCTCCACGTCCGCGACCATCCGGTCGCAGCGGTACGTCGCCGGGTCCGCCGGCACCTCCGAGTCACCGGTGCCCCGCAGGTCGAGCAGGGCCAGCCGCCGGTGGGCGGTCAGCCCGCCGAGGTCTCCCAGGTAGGCGGAGGCCCGCATGGGGCCGCCGGGCAGCACGGCGAGCGGCTCCCCCGTGCCCCGCAGGTGGTAGGCGAGCCGGGTGCCGTCGGCGGTGGTGAAGGTCGGCATGCAGGTGATCATCGGGGCCGGCCCCGCCGGCCCGCAACGCCTTCGCGGTGCGGAAAATCCGCGCCGCCCTCTTGCCCGGGGCCGCGTGGCCTGTATTACTGGCCCCGAACAGATCGACCGAATGATCGGTCGGCCGGAAGGTGCTGCTGGTGAGGGAGACGTCGCGATGGCCGATGTGACGGACCTGCTCGACGCGGGCGAACGGCTCGGGCCCGAGGAGCTGCGGGCGCTGCAACTGGAGCGGCTGCGCGCCACCCTGCGGCACGCGTACGCGCACGTGCCGTTCTACCGGGAGTCCTTCGACAAGGCCGGCGTCCGCCCGGAGGACTGCCGTTCGCTCGCCGACCTCGCCCGCTTCCCCTTCACCACCAAGGCCGACCTGCGGGAGAACTACCCCTACGGCATGTTCGCCGTACCCCGGGAGCGGATCCGCCGGCTGCACGCCTCCAGCGGCACCACGGGACGCCCCACGGTGGTGGGCTACACGGACAACGACCTTTCCCTGTGGGCCGACATGGTGGCGCGGTCGATCAGAGCGGCCGGCGGCCGGCCGGGAGACGTCGTCCATGTGGCGTACGGCTATGGACTGTTCACCGGCGGCCTGGGCGCCCACTACGGTGCCGAGCGCCTCGGCTGTACGGTCGTCCCCGCGTCCGGCGGCATGACGGCCCGCCAGGTGCAGCTGATCCAGGACCTGGAACCGTCCGTCATCATGGTGACCCCCTCCTACATGCTCACCCTGCTGGACGAGTTCGAACGGCAGGGCGTGGACCCGCGAGGCACCTCGCTGCGGGTCGGCGTCTTCGGGGCCGAGCCCTGGACCGAGCAGATGCGGCGGGAGATCGAGGAGCGGTTCGCGATCGACGCCGTCGACATCTACGGGCTGTCCGAGGTGATCGGTCCCGGCGTCGCCCAGGAGTGCGCGGAGACCAAGGACGGCCTCCATGTGTGGGAGGACCACTTCTACCCCGAGGTCGTGGACCCCCTCACGGGCGAGGTGCTGCCGGAGGGCGAGCGGGGGGAACTGGTGTTCACCTCGCTGACCAAGGAGGCCATGCCGGTCGTGCGGTACCGGACGCGGGACCTGACGCGGCTGCTGCCCGGCACGGCCCGGGCGTTCCGGAGGATGGAGAAGATCACCGGGCGCAGTGACGACATGGTGATCCTGCGCGGGGTCAACCTGTTCCCGACCCAGATCGAGGAGATCGTGCTGCGCACGCCCGGGGTGGCGCCGCACTTCCAGCTGCGGCTGACCCGGGAGGGCCGCCTGGACGCGCTGACCGTCCGGGCCGAGGCCCGCCCGGACGCGCCGCCGGAGGTGCGGGACGCGGCGGCCCGGGCCATCGTCGCGGCGGTCAAGGACGGCATCGGCGTGTCGGTCGGCGTGGAGATCGTGGAGCCGGAGTCGCTGGAGCGGTCGGTGGGCAAGATCCGCCGCATCGTGGACCTGCGGCCACGGGACGGCGCACAGGGATAGCGAGCCCGGGGCGGCCCCGACCGGTCCCGGCGCCGTTCCCGCGGGCCCGCGTGCGCGGTCGTATCGACGTACTCCGACACGTCGGCGGCGCCTTGCTCCGGCGCCGGCGGTTGCCCGCCGACGTGCTGCTGCCGGAGCGGACCCCGGCTAGTCGCTGAAGCGGTCGCGCAGCTCGCGCTTGAGGATCTTGCCGCTGGCGTTGCGGGGCAACTCGTCCACGAACAGCACCCGTTTGGGCGCCTTGAACGGTGCGAGCCGCTCCTTCACGTGCGCGATGAGCTGTTCCTCCGTCACCTCGCCGCGCGGGACGACGACCGCGGTGACGGCCTCGATCCACCGTTCGTCGGGCAGGGCGATCACCGCGGCCTCCGCGACCGCCTCGTGGGTGTACAGGGCGTCCTCGACCTGGCGTGAAGCGACCAGCACGCCACCGGAGTTGATGACGTCCTTCACCCGGTCCACGATGGTGAAGTAGCCCTCGGCGTCCCGCACCGCGAGGTCCCCGGAGCGGAACCAGCCGTCGCGGAAGGCCTCGGCGGTCTCCTCGGGCTTGTCCCAGTAGCCCTCGCACAACTGCGGTGAGCGGTAGACGATCTCACCGGGCGTGCCGGCGGGGACCTCCTTGCCGTCCTCGTCGACCACCCGGGCGTCCACGAACAGGACGGGACGGCCGCAGGAGTCCATCCGTCCCTCGTGCTCGTCGGGCGCCAGGACGGTGGCCAGCGGGCCGATCTCGCTCTGGCCGAAGCAGTTGTAGAAGCCGAGCCCCGGCAGCCGCTCACGCAGGCGCTCCAGGACCGGCACCGGCATGACCGAGGCGCCGTAGTAGGCCTTGCGCAGCCCGGACAGGTCCCGGGTCGCGAAGTCCGGGCGGCCCGCCAGGCCGATCCACACCGTCGGCGGCGCGAACAGGCTGTCCACGCGCCCCGCCTCGATCAGGTCGAGCAGCCGGTCCCCGTCGGGCCCGTCGAGGATCAGGTTGGTGGCGCCGACCGCCAGGTACGGCAGCAGGAACACGTGCAGCTGCGCGGAGTGGTACAGCGGCAGGGAGTGCGCGGGGCGGTCGCCGGCGCTCAGGTCGAGGGCGGTGATCGCGCTCAGGTACTCGTGCACCAGGGCGCGGTGCGTCATCATCGCGCCCTTGGGGAGCGCGGTGGTGCCCGAGGTGTAGAGCAGCTGCACCAGGTCCTCGGTGCGCGGTTCCGGCCCGTCGTACACGGGTGCCGTCGCGAGCCGGGACAGGAGCGAGTCCTCGGCGTCGCGCAGCGGCAGCGTGCGGACGCCGTCGGGGAGCCGGTCGGCGAGGGAGGGGTCGGTGAGGACCAGGGAGCTGCCGGACTGGCCGACGAGGTACGCGAGGTCGTCACCGGTCAGGTTCTGGTTGACCGGCACGTGCACGAGGCCGGCGCGGGCGCAGGCCAGGAAGCCGATCAGGTAGGCGTCCGAGTTGTGGCCGTAGGAGCCGACCCGGTCGCCGGCGGTGAGGCCCTGTCCGAGCAGGACGCTCGCCGCACGGGAGACGGCCTCGTCCAGTTCCCCGTACGTCCAGGCGCGGTCGCCGTACTCGACCGCGGTCCGCGCCGGGGTGCGCCGGGCGCTGCGCCGCAGCACCCCGTCAACCGTGCTGCCCTGTCCCTGCGTCATGACTCATGATCCTCGGTCCGTCAGCGGTGCGGGTCAAGCACCCGGGGGCCTCGGACACATACCGGTTGGTACGCTCAACCGCACCTTCCCTCAATGATGTTGGGAGGCACCACTTGCGTTACCGCTTCAGACGACTGGCCGTCGCGGCCGTCGCCCTGCTCACCGCCTCGGCCGCACTGCCGGCCGCCGCGGCCGAGCGGCCGAGCCGCCAGGAACACCCCTCGCACGGCGGTCTGTCGGCCGTCATCCGCTACACCGAGTACGGCATTCCGCACATCCGCGCGAGGAGCTACGCGGACCTCGGCTTCGGCACCGGCTGGGCGCAGGCCGCCGACCAGGTGTGCGTCCTCGCCGACGGCTTCGTGACCGTGCGCGGTGAACGCTCGCGGTACTTCGGGCCGCACGCGGCGCCCGACGGCTCGCTGTCCTCGGCCGGCGACAACCTCTCCAGCGATCTGTACTTCCGGGGCGTCCGGGAGGCGGGCACGGTGGAGAAGCTGCTCGCCGAGCCGGCCCCGCTGGGCCCGAGCCGGCAGATCAAGGACCTGATGCGGGGCTACGCGGCGGGGTACGACGCCTGGCTGCGGCAGCACCGCACCACCGACCCGGCCTGCAAGGGCGCCGCCTGGGTGCGCCCGATCAGCACCGTGGACGTGGCGGCCCGTTTCTACGCCCTCGCCGTGATCGGCGGCCAGGGCGACGCCGTGGACGGCATCACCGGGGCCCGGCCGCCCACCGCCACCGCCCGGGCCCGGGGCGCCGGGACCGCGCCGGACGCCCGGGCCCTGATACGGGGCCTGGACCGGCGGGCCGCCGACGCGGACATGGGGTCGAACGCGGTCGCCTTCGCCGGCGGCACCACGGCCGACGGCCGCGGCCTGCTGCTGGGCAACCCGCACTACCCCTGGCAGGGCGGACGCCGGTTCTGGCAGGTACAGCAGACCATCCCGGGCGAGCTGGACGTGGCCGGCGCCGCGCTGCTCGGCTCGCCCACCGTCTCCATCGGCTACAACTCCCGGGTGGCGTGGAGCCACACCGTCTCCACCGGTGTGCCCTTCAACCTGACGCAGCTGGCGCTGGATCCGGCCGACCCGACGGTCTACCTGGTCGACGGCCGGCCGGAGCGGATGACGCGGCGGACCGTGACCGTGCCGGTCAAGGACGGCCCGCCGGTGACCCGCACCCAGTGGTGGACCCGGTACGGGCCGGTCGTGGCCTCCGGCGACGGCGACCTCCCGCTGCCCTGGACCACCACGACGGCGTTCGCGCTGAACGACCCCAACGCCGCGAACATGCGGTTCGCCGACACCTCGCTCGGCTTCGGGAAGGCACGGAACACGGCGGACGTCCTGGCGTCCCTCGCCCGGCACCAGGGCCTGCCCTGGGTGAACACGATCGCCGCGGACTCCTCGGGGCACTCGCTGTTCACCCAGTCGCAGGTGCTGCCCCGGATCACCGACGACCTGGCGGCGCGCTGCTCCACGGATCTCGGCAGGGCCACCTACCCGGCGGCGGGGCTCGCGGTCCTCGACGGCTCCCGCGGCGCCTGCGCCCCGGGCCGCGACGCCGACGCCGTGCAGCCGGGGACGTTCGGGCCCGCCCGCATGCCGACGCTGAAGGACGCCCCGTACGCGGAGAACTCCAACGACAGCGCCTGGCTGGCCAACGCCGACCGGCCGCTCACCGGGTACGAGCGGATCTTCGGCACCGTCGGCACCCCGCGCTCGCCGCGCACCCGGGGCGCGCTCGACGCCGTGGCGGCGATGGCGCGGCGGGGCGGTCTGACCGTGCGGGACCTGCAGCGGCAGCAGTTCGCGAACCGGGTGACCGTGGGCGCTCTGGCGGCCGGGGACGCGGCACGGGCGTGCGCCGCGCTGCCCGGTGGTCTCGCCAGGACCAAGGACGGCAAGGAGGTCGACGTCTCCGCGGCGTGCCCGGTGCTCGCCGGCTGGGACCGCACCGCCGGCACCGGCAGCCGGGGAGCACTGCTCTTCGACCGCCTCTGGCGGCGGATCGGCGCGCTGGTGCCGAACGCCCAGCGGTGGAAGGTGCCGTTCTCGGCGGCGGACCCGGTGCACACCCCGAACACGCTCGACACCGGTGCGCCGGGTTTCGCCACGGCCCTCGCGGACGCGGTGACGGAGCTGCGGGGGGCCGGCATTCCGCTCGACGCCCCGCTCGGCGAGCACCAGTTCGTCGTGCGCAACGGTGAGCGGATGCCCGTGCCGGGCGGCACGGAGGCGCTGGGCGTGTGGAACAAGGTCGAGCCGGTGTGGGACCCGGCGCACGGCGGGTACACGGAGGTGGTGATGGGGTCCAGCCACATCCAGGCGGTGGGCTGGGACGGCAGCCGGTGTCCGGTGGCGCGCACGCTGCTGACCTACTCCCAGTCCTCCGACCCGAACTCGCCGCACTACAGCGACCAGACCCGGTTGTTCTCCCGGCAGCAGTGGGTCACCCCGCGCTTCTGTGAGAAGGACATCCTGTCCTCCCCCGCGCTCGAGGTCGTCCACGTGCGGGAACGCTGAACCCGTGGTCCCGTCCCCCACGGGGCGGGACCACACCCGTCTCACACGGGACGTGTACGTCCCTCCCAGTAGGGGTCCCGCAACCGCCGTTTGTACAGCTTGCCGTTGGGGTCGCGGGGCATCTCGGCGGTGAAGTCGACGCTCCTGGGCCGCTTGTAGCCGGCGAGCCGCCCGGCGCAGTGGTCCAGGAGCGCGGCGGCCAGTTCGGGGCCGGGCTCGTGACCGGGGGCCGGTTCGACCACGGCCTTGACCTCCTCGCCCCAGTCGTCGTGCGGGATGCCGAAGACGGCGGCGTCGGCGACGGCGGGATGGGCGAGCAGGGCGGACTCGATCTCGGCCGGGTAGATGTTCACCCCGCCGGAGATGATCATGTCGATCTTGCGGTCGCGGAGGAAGAGGTAGCCGTCCTCGTCCAGGTAGCCGAGGTCGCCGACGGTGAAGAAGTCGCCGATGCGGTTCTTCCTCGTCTTGGCCTGGTCCTTGTGGTACGAGAAGCCGCCGGTGTTCATCTTCAGGTACACGGTGCCGAGTTCACCGGGCGGCAGCCGCCTGCCGTCCTCGTCGAAGATCGCCAGTTCGCTGATGGGCCAGGCCTTGCCGACCGTGCCGGGCTTCTTCAGCCAGTCCTCGGCGGTGGCGAACGCCCCACCGCCCTCGCTGGCGGCGTAGTACTCCTCCACACAGTCGCCCCACCAGTCGATCATCGCGCGTTTCACGTGGTCGGGGCAGGGCGCGGCCCCATGGATGGCGTGCCGCATGGACGAGACGTCGTACGACCGCCGCACCTCCTCGGGCAGGGCCAGCAGCCGGTGGAACTGGGTGGGGACCATATGGGTGTGTGTGCACTTGTGTGCGTCGATGACACGGAGCATCTCCTCGGGCGTCCACTTGTCCATCAGCACCAGGCGGTGCCCGATGTGCAGGGAGGCGCCCGCGAACTGGAGGACGGCGGTGTGGTACAGCGGAGAGCAGACGAGGTGCACGTTGTCGTCGTACGGCGTGATGCCGAAGATGCCGAGGAAGCCGCCGAGGTAGGCCTCCTCGGGGCGCTTGCCGGGCAGCGGGCGGCGGATGCCGCGCGGGCGTCCGGTCGTGCCCGAGGTGTAGTTCATGACCCAGCCCAGTTCCCGGTCCTCCGGCGCCGAGCCGGGCCGGCCGTCGAGGAGTTCGGCGTACGGCCGGAAGCCCTCGACGGTGCCGACGGCGTACCGGTGGCTCGCCGGCAGCCCGGCCTCGTCGGCCGCCCCGCGGGCCGGGCCGGCGAACCGTTCGTGGGCGATGAGCACCTTGGCGCCGGAGTCGGTGACGATCCAGGCGATCTCCGGGCCCACGAAGTGGTGGTTGACGGGGACGAGGTAGAGGCCGGCCTGGCTGGCGGCGAGGTAGGCGGTGACGAACTCGGCGCCGTTGGGCAGGACGACCGCGAAGGCGTCCCCGCGCCGGAGGCCGGCGGCGCGCAGGCCGTGGACGAGGCGGTTGGCGGCGGCGTGCAGCCGTCCGGCCGTCCACTCCTCGCCGTCCGGTGCGATCAGGACCGTTCGGCCGGGGTCCCGGGTGGCCTGGGCCCAGAAACCGGCGGGGGGTGTGTTCGCGGGGGCGCTCACGACTGGCCGCTCCTTCCGGCGATGCGGTTGACGCGGTCCACGGCCTCCTCGAAGCCGCGGGTGAGGTCGTCGAAGACCTCCTGGACGCTGCGTTCGGCGGTCATCCGGCCGACGATCTGGCCGACGGGGGTGCCGAGCAGCGGCTCGACCTCGTACTTCTGGATGCGGGAGACGGCCTCGGCGACCAGCAGTCCCTGCAGCGGCATGGGCAGGGTGCCGGGGCCGGCCGGGTCGTCCCAGGCGTCGGTCCACCCGGTACGGAGCTGGCGGGCGGGTTTCCCGGTGAGGGCGCGGGAGCGGACGGTGTCCCCGGAGCCGGCGGCGAGCAGCTTGCGGGTGAGGGCGGGCGAGTGGAGGTCCGCTTCCGTGGTGGTCAGCCATAGAGAGCCCAGCCATACACCTTGGGCGCCCAGAGCCAGCGCGGCCGCCACCTGCCGGCCGCTGCCGATGCCCCCGGCGGCCAGGACGGGCAGCGGGTCGACGGCATCCACGATCTCGGGCGTGAGGACCATGGTGGCGATCTCCCCGGTGTGGCCGCCGGCCTCGTAGCCCTGGGCCACGACGACGTCGATGCCCGCCTCCCGGTGTTTGCGGGCGTGCCGGGCGCTGCCGGCGAGGGCGGCGACGAGGACGTCCCGGTCGTGGGCGCGCGCGACGACGTCGGCGGGCGGGGAGCCGAGAGCGTTGGCCAGCAGCCGGATCGGGTAGTCGAAGGCGACGTCGAGCTGGGTGCGGGCGACCTGTTCCATCCAGCCGGTGATGCGCCACCCGGAGGCCTCGCCGTCGGCCAGTTCCGGCACCCCGTGCGCGGCGAGGGTGTCCCGTACGAACCGCCGGTGCTCCTCGGGGATCATCGCCTCGACGTCCGCCTCGGTCACGCCTTCGACCTTCTTGGCGGGCATGACCACGTCCAGCCCGTAGGGCCGGCCGTCGGCGTGTGCGTCGAGCCAGTCGAGGTCGCGCTTGAGGTCGTCGGGGGTGGTGTAGCGGACCGCGCCGAGCACGCCGAAGCCGCCGGCCCGGCTGAGGGCCGCGGCGACGGCGGGGAACGGCGTGAAGCCGAAGACGGCGTGCTCGATTCCCAGTTTCCTGCTCAGCTCCGTCTGCATGGGCGCAGGATGCCGCAGCGGGCCGGACGACGGAAGACATTTTCTGATACTCCGTCAGATTCCTCGGAAGGTCTCGCGCCCCGTTGACACACCCCCCGCCTGACAGGAAAGTTTCACGACGCAGGGCAAGCCCGGAAAGATTCTTTCAGGCGGGAGGGCCGCAGCATGACGGACGACGTGGCAGGCGGACGAACGGGCGGACCGACCCGCCGGCGGCTCGTGGTGGGCTCCCTGGCCACGGGCGGCGCGCTGGCCCTCGGTGCGCTCCCGGCGGGCCCGGCCGCCGCCGCACCCGCCGCCGGCCGCCACCCCGCCCTGCGCCACGGCTCGCCGGAACGCGCCGGGCTGCTCCCCGCCCACCTGCGGCAACTCGTCACGGACGCCGAGGCGTTCCTCGCCCCCTCGCCCCGGCACCCCTGGTACGCGGGCGCCGTCCTGCTCGCCGGGCGCGGCCACACCGTGGCGCTGCACGAGCCGATCGGCATGGCGGTGCGCTACGCCGGTTACGACGAGAAGACCGACACCGGCATCGAACTGCCTCCGGAGCGGCAGCTCCCCATGACCCGGGACACCGTGTTCGACCTGGCCTCGGTCTCCAAGCTGTTCACCTCGATCCTCGCCGTCCAGCAGATCGAGCGGGGCGCGCTGGAGCTGGAGGGCGAGGTCGCCGTCCACCTTCCCGACTTCGGGCGCGCGGGCAAGCAGTACGTGACCATCCGTCAGCTCCTGACCCACACCTCGGGTTTCCGTTCCTGGATCCCGCTGTACAACGCGCCGACGTACGAGGAGAAGCTCCAGCTCATCTGGAACGAGGCACTCCTCGCCCCGCCGGGCACCGCCTACCTCTACTCCGACCTGAACCTGATCTCCCTGCAACTCGTCCTGGAGGAGGTCACCGGCCGCACCCTGGACACCCTGCTGCGCGAGGAGATCACCGGACCGCTCGGCCTGGACAGCACCCGCTACAACCCGCCCGCCTCCTGGCGGCCGCGGATCGCGGCCACCGAGGACGCGCGCAGACCCTGGTCCGGGCTGGACCGGGGGCTGGTGTGGGGCGAGGTGCACGACGAGAACGCGTACAGCCTGGGCGGTGTGGCCGGGCACGCGGGTGTCTTCGCGAACGCGTGGGACCTCGCGGTGCTCGGCCGGACGCTGCTCGACGGCGGCCGCCACGGCCGGGCGCGCATCCTGCGCCCGGAGTCGGTGGAGCTGATGTTCACCGACTTCAACACCGCCTTTCCCGGCGACGAGCACGGACTCGGCTTCGAGCTGTACCAGCACTGGTACATGGGGGCGATGGCCACCCCGCGCACGGCCGGCCACACCGGCTTCACCGGCACCTCGCTCGTGCTCGATCCCTCGACCGACTCGTTCCTGGTGGTCCTCGGCAACTCCGTCCACCCGGTGCGCACCTGGCGGTCCGGTTCCGCGCCCCGGGTCGCCGCCGGCAACCGGCTCGCCCGCGCGGTGCCGGTCCGCCCGGCGCGCGGCCGCGCGGCCTGGTTCTCGGGCATGGCCGACGCCACGACCGCGACCCTGACCCTGCCGGCGCTGGACACCTCCGCCGGCCCGGCCCGCCTGCGCTGTGCCCTGTGGTGGGACACCGAGCCCCGCTCCGACACGGTGGTGCTGGAGGCCACGACGGACGACGGCACCACCTGGCAGCCGGTGCCCTTCACCACCACCCGGCACGGCAGGGATCCCGAGCACCACCCGGCGGGCACGGTCACCGGCTGGTCGGGCCGGGCCTGGCACCGGGTGACCGCGGCCCTGCCGGCCGGCCCGCGGCTGGTCCTGCGCTGGCGGTACACCACCGACCGGCGGTACGTCGGCCGGGGCGTGTACGTCGACGCGCTGCGGGTCGGGACCGGCGGGGCGGTGCTGTTCGACGGGGCACGCCCGGCGGACGCGGCACGGATCACGGCGACGGGCTGGCAGACCTCGGCGGACTGAGACGGCCGGTACGGCGTCGGCGCCGGGCCGGGCCGGACGGTACGCCGTCCTGGCGGGCCCGGGCCGGGCGGTCAGCCGCGCTCCAGCACCGCCATCGCCGCGTTGTGCCCCGGCACCCCGCTCACCCCGCCCCCGCGCACCGCGCCCGCCCCGCACAGCAGGACGTTCGCGTGCCGCGTCTCCACGCCCCAACGGCCGCTGTCCTCCTGGGCGTAGGGCCAGGACAGGGCCCGGTGGAAGATGTTGCCGCCGGGCAGCCGCAGGTCCCGTTCGAGGTCGAGCGGGGTCTTCGCCTCGATGCAGGGGCGGCCGTCGGCGTCGGTGGCCAGGCAGTCGGCGAGGGGTTCGGCCAGGTGGGCGTCGAGCTGGGCGAGGGTGGAGCCGAGCAGTTCCTCGCGTACGGCGTCGTTGTCCCGGTCGAAGAGCCGGGCCGGGGTGTGCAGGCCGAACAGGGTGAGGGTGTGGTAGCCGCGCTCGGCGAGGTCGGCGCCGAGGATGGAGGGATCGGTCAGGGAGTGGCAGTAGATCTCCGACGGCGGTGCGGTGGGCAGTTCGCCGGCGGCGGCCTGGGCGTGGGCGGCGGCCAGTTCCGCGTAGCCCTCGGCGATGTGGAAGGTGCCCGCGAACGCCTCCCGCGGGTCGGCGTCGGGGTCGCGCAGCCGGGGCAGCCGCTCCAGCAGCATGTTGACCTTGAGCTGGGCGCCCTCGGCGGGTTCGGGCGCCGCATCGCCGGTGAGGGCGGCCAGTTCGTGGGGGGAGGCGTTCACCAGGACGTGCCGGGCGGCGGCGACGCCCTCGCCGTCGGCCGTGCGGTAGGCGACCTCGGCGGTGTGCCCGTCGGTGTCGATCCGGATCGCCTCGTGCCCGGTGGCGATGCGCGCCCCCGCCGTGCGCGCGGCGGCGGCCAGCGCGTCGGTGAGGGCGCCCATGCCGCCGACGGGCACGTCCCAGGCGCCGGTGCCGCCGCCGATGACGTGGTACAGGAAGCAGCGGTTCTGGGCGAGGGAGGGGTCGTGGGCGTCGGCGAAGGTGCCGATGAGCGCGTCGGTGAGGACGACGCCCCGCACCAGGTCGTCGGCGAAGGTCTCCTCGACGGCCACGCCGAGCGGCTCCTCGAACAGGGTCCGCCAGGCGGTCTCGTCGTCGATGCGGCGGCGCAGGGCGTCGCGGGTGGGCAGCGGTTCGGTGAGGGTCGGGAAGACGCGCTGGGCGACGCGGCCCGTCATGCCGTAGAAACGCTGCCAGGCCTCGTACTCGCGGTCACCGCCGGTGAGCCGGGCGAACGCCTCCCGGGTGCGCTGCTCTCCCCCGCCGACCAGGAGGCCGGTGGGCCGCCCCGCCCGCTCCACGGGGGTGTACGAGGAGATGGTGCGGGTGCGGACGCGGAAGTCCAGCCCGAGGTCGCGCACGATCTTCTCGGGCAGCAGGCTGACCAGGTAGGAGTAGCGGGACAGCCGGGCCTCCACCCCGGCGAACGGGCGGGTGGAGACGGCCGCGCCGCCGGTGTGGTCCAGCCGTTCCAGCACCAGCACGGAGCGGCCGGCCCGGGCCAGGTAGGCGGCGGCGACCAGGCCGTTGTGGCCGGCGCCGACGATGACGGCGTCGTACGCGCGGGGTGTCTCGTTCGCGGACATGGTCCTTCGTAGCACGCGGTGATCGGCGACGGCCAGAGGCGGGCCCGGCGCCGGTCACGGGCGCAGTCTCGCCGGTGCCGGGCGGGCGTCCGGGCCGAGGCGTGCCATGGCGCGCAGGATGTGCTTCGGCGGGAGCTGCCAGCGCAGCCGGGCCGGGATGCGGCGCAGCAGGGCGCCGGTGGCGCGCAGCCTCCGGGTGACGGCGGCGGGCGCGGGGGCCGGTCTGCCGTACAGCTCGTGGGCGTACGGCGGCAGCGCGGCGTACGCCAGCAGGGCCACCCGCCGCCACAGCAGTGCGCGTGCCGGGACGAGGAGGGGGTGCACCGGCGGGCGGAGCAGGAAGTCGTCCACCTCGCGCGCCTCGGGTCCGGCGGCCAGGTGCGGGCGGACCCGGTCGAAGTAGGCGGCCAGCTCCGCCCGGCCGGCCGGTACGGTCTCCGGGTCGAGCCCCACCAGCCGGGCGGCGGCCCGGTGTTCGGCGATGTACCGGTCGGCCTGGGCGTCGGTGAGCGGGACGCCGGAGCGGCGCAGGACGTGCAGGTAGGAGTCGATCTCCGCGCAGTGCACCCAGAGCAGCAGTTCGGGCTCGTCGACGCCGTACCGCTCACCGCTGTCCGGGTCGGTGGCGGTGAGCATGCCGTGGATCTTCCGGACGCGGGCGCCGGCCCGTTCGGCGGCCTCGGTCGTGCCGTAGGTCGTCGTGCCGACGAAGTCCGCGGTCCGCAGCAGCCGCCCCCAGGCGTCCCGCCGGAAGTCGGAGTTCTGCGTGACACCGCGGACCGCGCGCGGGTGCAGGGCCTGGAGGTAAAGCGCGCGGATGCCGGCGACCCACATCATGGGGTCGCCGTGCAGCTGCCAGGTGACGGACGCGGGGGTGAACAGCCCGGGGTCGCCCCGGCCCGCGGGTGGGACCACAGCCACTGGACGTCACCTCTTGTCGCCACACGGGTCTGTGGAGCATCCCTGCCCAGGCCGGCCTGGATCATGCCGTGTCCCGGCAAGTGCAGCCGGGCCGGCCGGTCCGCGGAGACGCCCGCCTCGCCGAGCAGACACAGGCGCTCGTCGTGCGTGCGCCGGGAGCCCATCGCGTCGACGTTGCCTCTCTTCCGGATCTTGCCGGTGTCGCGGGGCTCGGTCGGCCAGTTGGCGCGGTCGCTCGGGGCCGGCCTGATCCGGAAGGGAGACCCTAGCGCCGCACCCGGGGCATCCCCAGGCCGATCCAGGAGATGATCTCGCGCTGGATCTCGTTGTTGCCGCCGCCGAAGGTGAAGATGACCGCCGAGCGGTAGCCGCGCTCCAGTTCGCCGTGCAGGACGGCGCTCGCCGAGCCCTCCTTCAGCGGGCCGGCGGCGGCGAGGATCTCCATGAGCCAGGCGTAGGCGTCCCGGCGGGCCTCGGAGCCGTAGACCTTGACCGCGGAGGCGTCCTGCGGGGTGAGGGTGCCGTCCTGGACGGCCGAGACCATCTGCCGGTTGAGGAGCTTGAGCGCGTCGAGCCGGGTGTGCGTGCGGGCCAGCAGCCGGCGCACCCAGGGCAAGTCGGCGACCCGCCGGCCGTCGCCGAGCTTGGTCTCCATCGCCCAGCGCTGTACGTCGTGCAGGGCGCGGATCGCCATGGTGCCGTGGGCGGCGAGGGTGACGCGTTCGTGGTTGAGCTGGTTGGTGATCAGCCGCCAGCCCTCGTTCTCCGCGCCGACGCGGCGGGAGACGGGGACGCGGACGTTCTCGTAGTAGCTGGCGGTGGTGTCGTGGGAGGCGAGGGTGCGGATGAGGGTGCAGGAGTAGCCGGGGTCGGAGGTCGGCACCAGCAGCATGGTGATGCCCTTGTGCGGCGGGGCCGCGGGGTCGGTGCGCACGGCCAGCCACACCCAGTCCGCGGTGTCGCCGTTCGTGGTCCAGATCTTCTGCCCGTTGACGACGTAGGCGTCGCCGTCGCGTACGGCGCGGGTCCTGAGCGAGGCGAGGTCGGTGCCGGCGCCGGGCTCGCTGTAGCCGATCGCGAAGTCGATCTCGCCGGAGAGGATGCGGGGCAGGAAGTACGCCTTCTGCTCGTCGGTGCCGTACCGCATGAGGGTCGGCCCGACCGTGTTCAGCGCCATCAGCGGCAGGGGTACGCCGGCCTGGGCGGCCTCGTCGAAGAAGATGAACTGCTCCATCGCCGTCATTCCGCGCCCGCCGTACTCCTCGGGCCAGCCGACACCGAGCCAGCCGTCCGTGCCGAGGCGGCGGATGGTCTCGCGGTAGAACCGCTTCTGCGCGGCCGGGTCCGCGTACCGGGCGTAGGCGTTGTCCGGAACCAGCTCGGCGAAGTAGGCGCGCAGCTCGGTGCGCAGCCGCTGCTGCTCGGGCGTGTGGTCGAGGTGCACGGCGCCTCCAGGCTCCCCAAGGCGGTCCTGACGGCGCACACCGTAGAACGTGTTCCAGAAATTGGGAATGCCGGGGCCCGGGCGAATCGCGCTGCGGGTCCTTACTTGAGGGTCTCCAGGAAGTCGGTACAGGCGGCGGCGCAGGCCCGGCAGGTGGCCGCGGCCGATTCGGCGCCGGGGTGTTCGTCGAAGGCGCGGGCGCACTCCAGGCACACCGAGCGGCACCAGTCCACCCGGACCCGGATCGTCTCCTCGTCCTGCCGGCCCTCCTCGCACAGCACCCGGCAGGTCGCGTCGCACACCTCGGCGCACATGATGCCCAGCCGGCGCACCCGCTCCTGCCGCTCGGTGCCGTCAGGGTCGACGAGGCTCGCGCGCACGGCGCAGGCCCGGGCGCACTCCGTGCAGGCCTGGGCGCAGGTGAAGCGGTCCTCCAGGAACCGGTAGAGCTGCTGCTGTGAAGTCGGGGATGTCACACCGTGCGGGTAGCCGGGGCGGGCGGCGGCAAACACCGGAAAACGGCCACGCACACTCCCCGCCGTAACCCATAGTGTCCGGGTTCGTCCGGTTCCGAGTGGGGTATTCCTGTTCTATGAACACCGCATCGATGCAGCTGGCCGCGGCGAGCGGCCTGATGAGCCTCTTCATGTTCATCGTGGCCGTGGGCGTGCTCGCGCTGCTCGCCGGCGGCTTCTGGATGACCTCCCGCGTCAGGTCCAACGAGTCCCCGCGCCCGCGCCCCGATGAGCAGCCGAAGCTGCCGGAGGACGGTCCGGTGCGCGAGATCCGGCAGAACAGGGAGTCCGCGGAGGTTCCCCGGACGGCCAAGGGCGACCGCCCGCTCACCCCGTACGAGCTGAGCAACATGGACAGCAGGCCGAGCGAGTCCGAGGAGCGTCCGCGCTGGAGCAAGGGCTCCAGCGGCTCCTTCGGCGGCGGCGGACTCGGCGCCCACTGAAAAGCCCCGCCGCACGGCCCCCGCCGCACAGCCTCCGGCACCCCGGCCCGCGCCGGACCGCCGTACGCCCCCGGACCTAGGTCGTCGTCCGGGCGGCGTCCAGGCGGCCGACGCGGGCCACGTTCTGCCGGTCCTCCGGATCCTGGCTGGGCTCGGCCCGGAACCAGGCGTCGAGGATCTCCTTGAGGACGGGTTCGGAGGTCAGCCGCAGGCTGAGCGCGAGGACGTTGGCGTCGTTCCAGCGGCGCGCGCCGTCGGCCGTGGCGGCGTCCGTGCACAGCGCGGCACGCACGCCCGGCACCTTGTTGGCCGCGATGGACGCGCCGGTGCCGGTCCAGCAGCACACCACCGCCTGGTCGGCGTCGCCGTCGGCCACCTCCCGGGCGGCGGCCTCGGTGCAGGCCGCCCACTGCGCGTCGGCGCCGGGCCGCAGCGCGCCGTGCTCCCGGACGTCGTGACCGCGCCGGCGCAGCTCCGCGACCAGCAGCCGGGCCACGGGTTCGTCCATGTCGGAGGAGACGGAGATCCGCATACCACGGAGGGTAACGCCTGCCCGTCGCCGGACATGCCGAACGGCCCGCTGGGGGCCGTTCAACCGGGCGGAGCGAGGGGAGGTCAGGGGTGGTCGGGCTGCTGTGCCGGGGGCACGCCGCCGCCCTCTCCCCCGCCCTTGGCGCCCTTGTCCGTGCCGTGCGGGCGGCCGCCCGTGTCACGGCGGGCCTGCTGACGGGCCTTGAGCTCGCCGACGTCCTGCGGGGTGGCGCCGCCCTTGTCGCTGCGGCGCTGTTCGGGCTGCTGCGGATTGCTCATGCGCCGGACTCCCTCCGGTGGTGCGTGTTTCCGTGCGGGGTCCGGGTTCCCAGGGCTGCGCGGGTGACGCACGCCGTCCGCGGACGGCTCAGGGGGCGGGGCGGGTCAGCGCCTGGTGCAGATGTTCGAGGGCGTCCAGGAGCACCGAGCGGTGGTACCAGTTCAGCCACGCCGAGGTGTCCGCGGCCAGCAGGGCGAACGCCTCGGCCTGCGCGGCGGTCGGCCGGTGGCCGGCGTCGGGCCGGAGCAGGGTGATCACGCCGGTGCACGAGCCGGCGGAGGAGAGCACCGGGACGCTGTGCACGGCGTGGGCGCCGGTGGCCAGCAGGGCGTGCCGGCTGTCGTCGGAGAGCCGCGGGTCGGCGGTGACGTCGGGCACGCTCACCTGGCGGCCCCGGACGCGGGCCGCCGCGTCGGCCGTGCCGTCGCCCCGGCCGCCCACGAGGTGGTCCAGGAACGTTTCCGCACAGCCGTGGTGGGTCTCCAGCATCAGGGCGTGCACGGCCGGGTCCACGAACTGCACGTAACCGGCGGGTGCCTGGCCGATGGCCAGCGCCTCGTGCAGCACGGCGTCGATCATCTGCCGCCGGCACCGGGGGTCCCGGCCGCTCCGGGCCAGGATCCGCAGCCGGGGCACCGGCAGGGCGCGGCGCCCGGGGAACCACACCTCGCCGTCCGGTGGCCGGGCCACCACGACGGCCGAGACCAGGACCCGCAGCGGCACGTTGAACCGCTGCGAGGCCTCGCGCAGCGCCCGGAAGGCGCTGCCGGAGTCCGGCAGGCCGTACCGGACCATGAGCGTGCCCTGCGCCATGCCGATCACCGGGGCGGTGCGCACCCGGGCCCGCAGCGCGCGGACCTCCTTGTGCAGGTCGTCGTACGAGGGGCGCAGCGGGTCCGCCATCTGGGAGTGCCAGGCGGGCAGCTCCTCCACCCGGGCGGCGGCGCGGGCCAGCTCGCGCAGCGCCTCGTCGAGCGTGGCGTACAGCCGGACGCCGTCGAGGCGGGCCAGGTGCACCGCCTCGCGGACGCCGGGCCGGGCGCGGACGATGATCAGGTCCGGGCGTCCGGTGCGGGCCCGGGTGGTCTCGCTGAGCGTGCGCAGCACGGCGGCGCCGCCCAGCTGGACGTGCGCCATGTCGAGCACGGGGCGCAGCCCGGCGCGGTCCGCCTGTTCCAGGTGACCGCGCAGTTCCTCCGACCAGGCCTCGGCCGCCCTGGGCCCCGCCGCCGCGCCCCTGCACGACCTGATCACCGCCGAACTGACC